>JANOOU010000282.1:0-15264 GCA_031421475.1 Gammaproteobacteria bacterium
CATTCAGATACTCAACTAAAAGAGTGGATGAGAAAATTGGACAAGCGCTATGCCGCACCGGTAGCGATTCTTGAACGGGTTCTGGAACGACTGGAAGAGTCACCACCCAGGGCAACGTTTATCTCAGCGATGCTCCTGAACGAAAAGCGTCGGCTCAATCTACAAGAAGAGATCTTACTCGCCAAACCAACAACGCCCAAGGTGCGGGCCCTGATCCGCGCAAACGAGGGACAGAAAGCCCGAACTCAAATCGAGCCGATCAACCTAAAGGGCCGTAGCCTGCAATACGCGCTCCTAGAGAGTACCAGCCTGATCGGCGCGGACTTGAGGGGTGCACAGCTTCAGGGTGCGTACTTAAGGGGCGCCCACAATGCCGGTAAGTTAAGGCCGTTGAGCGCTTTTGTAGGTCCGAATTTATTCGGACAATGGCCTGTTTAATGGCACCTTTGTGCGAATAAATTCGCACCTACATTCTTAACTTACCGGCATTGGGGGCGCCCAGTTTCAGGGTGCGGTCTTGAGGCGCGCCGAGCTTTATAGTAATAGTGTGGATCGGCTGGATTCAACTTTAGTCGACCTGCGCGAAACGCGCTGGGCGCCCCTACCCAGTGAAAAACTTACCGCATTGATCACCCAACTACGCGCTGTCATTCACGAGCCAAAAGAACTTAAGCAAACCTTGGCAAGGTTGCAAGCCGCTTCGAATCCAGCAGCACCGAAACCGCAGCTGGGCGCCTGCCTTGCACACGCGGATACGCCATTTGCCTGCAAAAAACGCTTCGATCCAGACAGTGCACAACAGACAAAAGAATTTACCCGGCAACTCCATGCCTATCTTTATGACCTTGCCTGCAAATCTCCCGACTTCGCCCAAGGCATCACCAACCGGTTATTCATACCCGGTTTTTTTCTTGATCATTTATTCGACTCTTTACTCAGTTTTGGGGAAAACTCAGCCCTGAATCGTAAAGAACTGCAAACCCAACTCAAAAAACGCCTTGACGATCCCACATGCTTCGGTCTTTACGGTTTGAGTGCCGAAGAAAAGAACAGGCTGCGCGCACTGCTGCTATGAATACAGGAATTAATCAGGGAAATTAATCAGAGCTTCCTTGAATATTTTTCGTTGTGACTCGATCAGACATTCTGATTCTTGCGTTTTTTTACTGCACAACATGCCGCAATATTATATGTGAATACATTTTTGATGAAATAACCGGGTTAGAGAATAATTATTTCTACAATAAGTGGCAAACCAGTTCCAACCTATCTTTCCACCACCAAAACCAAATAGAAATGTTAACATACGACCCGACACCACCAACCCCTGCTGGCCAGATAAAATAATGACTATTGATATAGTAATTGGCTTAATTGCTTTAGCTCTACCTGTGACAATGTCTCTTGATTGTCATTTCCAGAAAAAATCCAAGGCGAATCGTTTAGCAAAAGATAACATGGATAATCGCCTTTCAGACACCCTAATGCTTTTTGCGCCTTATGCCATCTTGTTTTTCTCCGAAAACTTCTGGATTAACACTTTATATCTTATCCCGCTTTTCTTGTACGCAATTCTTATAATGCAGTTAGCCTATAAAAAAGGCTGGTCGCCTGTTGGGCCAGCAATGGTTTTTATTACTTTTCCTGGTTCGGTCATGGTTACAGTCATTATATATTACATATTTTTTCACGACGGAGTCATGTCTCCGGAAGTAACTCAACTCACTGATACAGGAATTGCCAACGAAGAAAACTCAAATCCATTATGGCCATTTTTTATTTACGGATTTTTATTATTTACACAGCTTGTTTATGGATTGACTGAACGCAAGAAAGGTGAAGAGGCAAATAAATCTGCCAATTTTTTGTTTCTACAAGTGTTAGGCTTTAATATATTACCGTTGTTTAGTCAGCATTATTGGTGGTTGATGCTGGCTGGCGCAATCATGTTTTTTGCTATTGTACTATCCGTAGCAAATCGCATGGAATTGTCTAGCCGTGGAGGAATGGGGTTTGTATTGATCTTTTTTTATATGATGGCCGCAACTGCAAGCATCGTGTTATACGCGATTCTCTTTTAGAGAATACAGAATAGGCACCTGCTTCCAAAAATTACGGCAACCATTACATTTGTACCGCGTGGGCACAAAAACCATGCTCACCCTACCCGGTTGTTAATGTTCCGGAGGCCAATCATCTGGCCATCCCGGATAGCGCGTTTTCACAATTTCAATGAACTGCCAGAGTGGCGTGCTTAACGATGCGGGCAACTCTCCTTTGAAGTAGAACCTTAGTCTGGACTCAATTTCTTTTTCATCCTGTCCTGAAATATCAAAGAAAGTCGCTTCGTCGGATACAAACAAAGGTTGATATTCCGGATCAGGCTCGACTACATTAAGAATAAGTTTCACTTCTCGATCGCGCTTATCAGTTTCATTCGTTTCAGCAAATTCAATTTTTTTACTCATATTTTTCCAAGCCCATGCCAACCCGCACTATCAATCACTCGAAAATCGCCGCCCCAGATGATACATCGCACCCTGCTCATTCATCGCCACCAAATCATGTGTATTAAACCAACCATCATAAACACACACATCACCCCGCACCCAAAGCTCATCATCTACAATTTTATATTCGCAATAAAATATGTCGCCCATTAATGTGCCATAGGCTAAAGCCTGCTCACGATACTGTTTTACTTTATCCACTGAATCAAAAATCGTGTTAATGGTAATGGGGCCAATTTCTGTCATACCCCAGTTGCACATGAATCTCGCACCGCGCGCCACAAAAGCCTCAATGATTTCAAATGATATGTTGTCGCTGCCACAGGCAACAAACACACCACTTAAATCCAGCGCATTAAAATTTTTGGTTTGCATTAACATATCGCAGTGTGCTGGCGTGAGATGGGTGTGCGTAAATCCTTTGATGTCACGCGCAAAAGCAAACGCATTGAAAGATTTTATGTCCACCTGGACGCCAATACTCCATGCTGGCAGTGTCTGTGCCAGCAAACCACCGGCATGAGTCATACGGCACACTGTTAATATCCGGCTTTGTGCTGTGATGTTTTGTGCAACGAGGGCAATGTAATTAGCAGCGCGTAATTTTTCCGGCGTTTGAAAAATATTCTTTGCCACACCCGTCGTGCCCGAACTTGGTAATACAAAACCGCTTGCCAGGCGGCTTTGCCAGTTATCTTCTGTCAGCATGATTAATGAAATATTTTTCTGTTGCCTGCACTATTTTTTTTGCCAGCCGATAAGGCGTAAAAGGAAACAACCATGGCAGAAAGGCGTGAACGATGCCGGTGATAAGCAGGGCCAATGCCAACACATTAAACCACATGGCAAAAACAAAATGGCGTAAATAGTGGCTGTTGGCTTTGCGTAAGTGATGTGGATCCCACATGGTGGTGTACTCATTTAATATGCATAATAAAAAGCTGTAACATCATCAGCACAATAGCTTGCAGATAGTATACGTCGATGGTTATTCCAGTACTGCTACAGATTTCACCTGCACCCAGATTGCCATACCCACTGTTAGTTGCAGCTCAAACACTGAACGCCGG
Organism: Gammaproteobacteria bacterium; assembly: GCA_031421475.1. Classification (GTDB taxonomy): domain Bacteria; phylum Pseudomonadota; class Gammaproteobacteria; order SZUA-229; family SZUA-229; genus JACPVK01. Next base: position 3,581 of record JANOOU010000282.1, read on the forward strand.
GTCAGTCGCGATAGCAGCGGCGAGGCACCGATTCTGACACGCACCAGTGCCAGACCCGGATGTTTGTCGTCAGCAATTTCTTCAATCACACCACACAATATATTTTGTATGCTGGTACCGGTTTTTTTCTCCAGCGCTAGGCTGACATCGCGTGCCAGCACGCGCACGCGTACCTTGTGCCCCACAGCCAACCCCGAATCGCGCAACCAAAGACTGCCGCCGGGAAATTCTGCGCGCAACAAGTGCCATGGTGCATCGCGTTCGCTTATAACGGCTTGCAGAATCACACTAGATTCGTCGCCCATCTGCGCCGGCAGATCAAGTCGCGCCAGCGTTTCAGCCATACCACCTGCCGCAATGACCTTGCCCGCATCCATCAACACTATATGATCCGCCAATCGCGTCACTTCATCGGTTGAGTGTGTTACGTATAAAACCGGTATCGATAAGGCATCATGCAAATGTTCAAGATACGGCAGGATTTCGTTTTTACTTTTTTGATCCAGCGCCGCCAATGGCTCATCCATAAATAATATATCCGGGCTGGTGAGCAAGGCACGCGCAATCGCCACGCGCTGTTTTTCACCGCCGGATAAATGCTCCGGTGACCGCTCCAGTAAATGTGTTACACCAAGCCACGCCACCACCTGATCAAACGAAAGTTTACGCTGGCTTTTAGCCAAACGTTTATAGCCGTATTCAATATTATCGCGCACCGACAAATGTAAAAACAAACTGGCTTCCTGAAACACGTAGGCCAATGGCCGTTGGTGCACAGGTAAAAAAACAGAATCATTTTGCCAGATGGCATCATTTATTTGTAACACACCTGCTGCGCGTTGCAAACCGGCCATGCAGCGCAACAAGGTGGATTTACCGGAACCCGATTGACCAAAAATCGCGGTTACACCCTTGCCCGGTAATGTCACATTCACATCTAACGCAAACGCGCCTAATGTGGTTTTGAGTTGTGCTGTGATGTGCGTGCTCACGAGGCACCATTATTTTTTTTATTATTAAGCCCGTACAACAGCAGCAACACAATAAATGTAAAACCCACCATGCCCGCTGATAAATAATGCGCTTGTGTATAGTCCATTGTTTCAACATGATCATAAATCGCGACCGACAAGACTTTGGTTTCACCCGGAATATTGCCGCCTATCATTAACACCACACCAAATTCACCAATCGTATGCGCAAACGCCAGCACACTGGCGGTTAAAAAACCGGAACGTGCCAATGGCACTACAACCGTGAAAAAAGTATCGAGGGGTGATGCACGCAAAGTCGCAGCCACTTCCAGCGGACGTTGGCCAATTGTTTCAAATGAATTTTGCAAAGGCTGCACCACAAACGGCAACGAATACAAAACCGATGCCACCACCAGGCCGGCAAATGTAAACGGTAACACGCCCAATCCCAAGGCTTGCGTGGCCTGCCCCACGGCACCGTTAGGCCCCAGTAATAACAATAAATAAAAACCCAATACGGTGGGCGGTAACACCAACGGCATGGCAATCACCGCCGCAACCGGTTGTTTGTACCAGCCACGGGTACGTGACAACCACCAAGCCAGCGGTGTGCCGAGCAGCAACAAAATAATCGTTGTAATACTGGCGAGTTTGATGGAGAGAAAAACAGGTTGCCAATCGAACATCATCAGTCAACACCATAACCAAAATCACGAATAATTTTTTTGGCCGGTTCGGTTTTCAGGAATGCTAAAAATGATTTAGCCGCCAAATTGTTGCGGGCACGCTGCAACAAAACCGCTTGCTGAATAATCGGCGCATAATATTGTTCAGGGATATCCCAGCTACAACCGCCCTGCCAGGCCAGCACTTGTGATTTGGCAACAAACCCGGCTTCTGCATTTTGTGTGGCAACAAACTGAAATGTCTGCGCAATAGAATCGCCTGTTACCAGCTTGCCTTGCACCGTCGGCCATAAAGCCAAATGCTGCAATACCTGTTGTGCGGCTGCGCCATAGGGTGCGGTTTTGGGATTGGCCAGGGCCAGATGTGCATAGGCATTAGCCCGTAGATAATGTTCACCCTGTGTAAACAAATCCGGTTTCGCACTCCATAACACCAGCTTGCCAAGCGCATAGGTAAAGCGCGTAGCACTAACCGCCAGGCCTGCTGCTTCGAGTTTAATAACGGTGGCTGCATCCGCCGCCAGCAACACATCAAACGGCGCCGCATTATTAATTTGTGCAAATAATTTACCGGTTGATCCATAACTCGCCTTGACGCTATGGCCGCTGGTTTTTTCAAATTGCTGGATCAATGCCTTACTGGCATCGGTAAAATTAGCGGCGATAGCCAGTAATGCAGTATCGGCCATGGCATACATGGGTAATAACAAACACCCCATCGCAATATATTTGCGCAAAAAAATAATGTTGCAGAATAGACATGGCAGCATCAGCTGATAACTTCACGCATTAACCGTTTCATTTTTTTCACCGCTTCATCCATGCCAATAAAAACCGCTTCGGCAATAATGGCGTGGCCGATATTCAGTTCGCGCACCGGGGTTATGGCGGCAATGGCGTTCACGTTTTGATAATTTAAACCATGACCGGCATTCACTTGCATGCCCAGCTCGTGGCCCAGTTTTACGGCCTTGACTATTTTTTGATATTCAACATTTTGCGCCACCGCTGTGGCCGCATTGGCATAATGCCCGGTGTGAATTTCTATGGCAGGCGCGCCACAACGATGCGCCGCTTCAATTTGTTTAACATCGGCAGCCACAAATAACGATACCTTTATACCGGCTGCAGCCAAACGCACACAGGCGTCTTTAATCCGTGATTCCTGACTCAACACATCCAGCCCGCCTTCGGTGGTGAGCTCTTCGCGCCGTTCTGGCACCAGACAACAATCCTGCGGTTTTACTTTTTCGGCAATGGATAGCATGGCATCGGTGACGGCCATTTCCAGATTCATCCGCGTCAGCATCAACTCTTTCAGTGTCCACACATCACGTTCCTGAATATGGCGGCGATCCTCACGCAAATGCAGGGTAATGGAATCGGCACCGGCCTGCTCCACCCGCAAGGCCGCGTGTACGGGATCGGGATAACGTGTGCCACGCGCCTGCCGCAAGGTGGCGATGTGGTCGATATTGACACCCAGCAGAATGTCACGTTGTTCAGCCATAGCTTTCTCTCATACATTTCCGTGAGTGCGCATTCTATACAAAATGCATTGTTTATGGCACACACCTGCTGCCTCTGCTATTGTTCTGTGCAATTGATTTTCGGAGCTCAATCAGTGTTGAAACAACGTTTTTTGCGATACCTGTTGGGCCTGGTTCTTACTTTTGTGTTTGTTAGTTATGCCGGCAACTGGTTACACGTTCCATTTATTGATGCCCTGGAGAATCAAACCTACGACTTTCGCCTGCGTGTAACCTTGCCAGAGCATGTTGATAAAAAAGTGGTGATTATCGACATCGATGAAAAAAGTCTGAGTGAAATTGGGCAATGGCCCTGGGATCGCACTGTAATGGCAGACATTGTTGATAACCTGTTTGACCACTACCAGATCAAGACACTGGGATTCGATATAGTCTTCACCGAAAAGGATGAAGACCCCAGCGATCAATACCTGGCAGAACTCGCCAACAGCCCGTTAAAAGATGACGCAACGTTTCAGGCTATCTATAAAAAAGCGACGCCCAATATGCACCGCGTCGACCAGTTCGCCCGCGCCCTGGCCCAGCGCAACACCGTTATGGGTGTGGTGTTTGATCCCAACGAAACCACCCTGCAAAAAGGCATGCTGCCGACTGCCTTGCCGCAATACGGCCAGGACATCATTGAGCAATTCCATTTTTTTAAAGCCAGCGGCTACACGGCCAACTTACAGGTACTACAAGAAAATGCACGCAGTGGTGGTTTTTTCGATAATCCGCAACTGGATGATGACGGTGTGTTTCGCCGCGTACCCTTGCTGCAAGCCTACAATGGAAAACTATATGAATCACTGGGGTTGGCGACCGCGCGCGCCTACCTCGACAGCAACGCTATCAAATTGGGTTACTCCGTTCTGGATGAAGCCAATAGTATTTATTCCCTGGAATGGATCTATATTGGTGAACTTGCCGTACCGGTCGATGAACGCGCCGGTGTTCTGGTGCCCTACGTGGGTTATCAGCGCAGTTTTAGTTACATCTCCGCTAGCGATATTTTGCACAAACGAGTGCCGGTCGACGCACTGTCCGGTAAAGCCGCTTTGTTTGGCACCAGTGCTGCCGGCCTGCTCGACTTACGCAGTACGCCCTTGGACAAGGCCTACCCGGGGGTAGAAGTTCACGCCAATATTATTCAAGGCATTCTCGACCAAACCATTAGGCACCAGCCAGAATTCATTATTGGTTTTGACATTATGCTGTTTTTACTTCTGGGCATAAGTCTCACCTTCTTACTCCCCGCGTTGTCGCCATTGTGGAGCAGTGCCGCCATTTCTACCGCCGCCTTGTTGGTATTACTGATTAACTTCTATGCCTGGGTTAGCTTACAAACTGTCTTGCCGGTTGCAGCACCCCTGTTACTGGTTATTCTTTTATATGTGGTGAACATGATCATGGGTTTCTTTATTGAATCGCGTGGCAAACGTCATCTCACCCACTTGTTTGGCCAGTACGTACCGCCCGAGCTAGTGAATGAAATGGCCAGCAACATGAACGAAATCAACCTCGATGGCGAAATTCGCAACATGAGCGTGTTGTTTACCGACGTACGCGGCTTCACCACTATTTCTGAAAACATGGAACCGCAGGAACTCACGTGTTTTATCAATGGCTTCCTCACCCCGTTCACCAACATCATTCAAACCCACCGTGGCACCATCGACAAATACATGGGCGATTGCATCATGGCATTCTGGGGTGCACCGGTTAAGGATGAACTGCACGCCCGACACGCCCTGAATGCCGCCGTCGACATGATCGCAAGACTCGACACCCTGAGTGCTGAATTCAAAAAGAAAGGCTGGCCAGAAATCCGCGTGGGTGTAGGTATTAACAGCGGCCCGATGAATGTCGGCAACAAAGGCTCAGACTTCCGGGTGGACTACACCGTGCTGGGCAACGCGGTGAACGAAGGCTCCCGATTTGAAGGCCTCACCAAACAATACGGTGTGGACATTATCGTCGGCCCCGAGACCCGTCATCAGGTACCGGAATTTGAATACCGCGAACTCGACCTGGTGCGCGTGAAGGGCAAGGACAAACCGGTCACGATTTACGAACCCATAGGCCTAGTTGAAAATATCGATAAATCGGTGCGCACGCAAATCAAAAAATTCCACCATGCACTGCAGTTGTATCGCACGCAAAAATGGGACGATGCCGAAAAAGAAATGTTCCAGCTGCATCAAAGCGAACCGGCACGCAAGATCTACAGCATCTATCTGGATCGCATTGCCTACTACCGGCAAAACCCACCCGATGCCCACTGGGACGGCGCCTATACATCTACCAGCAAATAACCCGAACCGGGGAGGCCACTGATCCGAAAGGAAGTTCTGAATCATTCCATCCTGGCATTTTCAGAAGCTCATTAAGCTTGTAGGAACGGTCCATTAAGTTAAGGCATAGAGTGCGCCGCGCGCACCAGATACGACGCGGAAGTGGTGTGGTTTTGGTGCGCATGGCGCAACCCTACAACACCGCAAGTTTTCCTTAACTTAATGGCATTTAGGCTTAATTATGTGCCATTTGGCACTGACCCAAATGGCACTGACCCGGGGTACCGCCCCGGTTCCGTGACTGGTTTCACAACCACAAGCCGTATTGACATGTAGCATTCCTATACGTTGTGCAATCAGTATATGTCGATGAAAAACCGCCACTCTGAATTTGATGTTACCAATAGCGTTCAGGTTTCAAACAGCCAGGCCGTGTGTAATGCCGTCTGCGATATTTTCCACAGCTGCTACCACCACGCCAGCGACAAGACTATTCGCCGCGCCTTCGAAGATTTTGACAATCTCTTTGAAGGTCACTTCAAAGGTTATAACCGCTGCGACACCTTCTATCACGACAAGCAACACACACTCGACATGACCCTGGCACTGGCCCGCATCATCGACGGCCACGAACGCCAGAGCGACAGCCATCACACCTTTGGCGCCAACCTCACCAGCCTTGCCATTATCACTGCGCTGTTTCACGATTCCGGCTACATCCGCAAAAACCACGACCAAAAACACCATAATGGCGCGGAATATACCCGCATCCACGTCAGCCGCAGTGCTGATTTTTTACGCAAGTATTTACACCTGATCGGCCTCGAGAGCTATGCCGATATCGCCGCCAATATGGTGCATTACACTGGCTACGAAGTAGCACCGGAAGACATCAACCTACCCGATGAAAAATTTCACATGCTGGGACACATGCTTGGCAGCGCCGATCTGATTGCACAAATGTCTGATCGGTGTTATCTCGAAAAATGCCGCGATCGTTTGTTTCCGGAATTTTTGCTCGGCGGTTTAACTGAAACCCAAACCCCAAACGGCGACCGTAAGATTCTGTATGCATCGGGGCTGGATCTTTTACAAAAAACACCTGTATTTTTTGAAACCGATGTGCAAATTCGCCTGGAAAAGAATTTTCATAATGTTTATAAATACGCAGCCACACACTTTGGCGGCGATAATTTATACCTCGACGCACTCAATCGAAACATGGATCACATCCGCAGCCTGATCGCAGCAGGCAATATCGAATCCCTGCATCGATTACCACCCGATAACCCGGGCATACGAGAATTTCTGCACGGTGGCCAGTTAAAAATACACTGATTTGTTCATCTGGACTGCACCTTCTGTGTGTATCCGAAAATAGTGAAATAACGTTCAAAAATCCACGCCACCACAGCCTAAATCAAATAAACCGCAAATCCGTCACCTTTTCTGACGCTGCAGCCTCGCGTGATTCACCTCACAAAAATACTTTGAACATTAAATGCCGCGCCCTCGACCCAGGTTTGCACATGTTTTTAAATCATTAAAAACACCGTACAACCACCCAATGATGAAGGATTTAATCATGCATAAAACAACCACCCTTTTATTAACACTCTCGCTGGGCATGCTTGCCTTAACCAGCCATGCCGATAACCCCAACCCCAAACCCAATTGTCCGTTAGGACAACTTGCCGTGTTTGATGGTACGAACTGGGAATGCAAACAACCCAACATAACATCGGGTGAAAAATCGCCCGCAGAGGTTGGTTTACTGCTACCTGCCGTGCAAAAAATCCGTGAAGCCGCTTTACCCAATAGCACGTCAGCCCAACCCACGGCACCCAAGCCCACCTGTCCGTTGGGACAGATAGCCAAACTGGAACTGGGACACTGGCAGTGCCACCCGCTGCACCTTACCAGTGAACAAAAAAAACAACCGACAGTCGTTATGAAACCGGGCGACATCAAAAATGGAACACACACAGCAGGGCCACCTGCCGGGCCCCGTCCTGCCTGCCAGAACGGCATGCTACCCAGAATTGTTGAAGGACATTGGGTATGCAAGCAACCTGATTTAACGTCACAACAAAAACCTGAATGATAGTGAATGAGTAACATTAAAAAACGCAGCATCATGCTGCGTTTTTTTGCGCCAACGGTAAAAGCAGTTAGAGCCCATCGCTGTTTTAAACGACACCTGAGTAATATCAATCACCAATTTCATTACATGACATATAAGACGTGTCGCTGATGACATTGGTTACCATAAATATCATGGATTTAGCGCTTAACTTAATGGTATTGGGCCTAATCTGAATGGCACTTACTTAAGCCTGTAGGAGCGGGCCATGCCCGCGACAAATCGGGTAAAAACACGCTCATCAATGCACGCAAATAAACACTAATATCGGCTGAAAACCCCCAGATTATTTGCATGGCTTGATATTGCGTTGCGGTTCGCACATTCATAAAAATATCGCGGGCATGGCCCGCTCCTACAGTGTTTTGTCCTTAAGTAAGTGCCATTCATGTCAGGACTGAATGGTCTTACTTAAGGACAAGCATTTTTAGGTAGCCGTCATTCCGGCGTGTTTTTTGGCGGGAATCTCGTGGATAAAATACAAGATCCCCGACAGAAGCCTTCGGGGATGACGGAAAATAACCGTTAATCTTCTTAAGTAAGTACCATTCATGTCAGGCCTCACGGTGAACTTTTTTCACAACCGACCGGTCTTGGTGTGTCATCACACCCATGCCTGAATAATGGCGGTGATATATCCGGGTGGCGAAAAAAAAATGAATCTGTGGTAGCTTTACACCCGCATCCATACGCGCACCCCTACGGACAAGACTTTGTGATGAAAGCACTTCATAAACGGCAATCAACGGGATATCTGGTTATCTACCTGATACTGTCCCTGCTGTTTACGGTCTCCGTTAAATTACATATACATACAGGCGAAGCCTCACACCATGCGGCGCATGGCAGTGCGGTTGCAATGACTGCCATGGATAATCTGACCACAGCGCAGGATCAACTGCAGGCCGAGATTGAAGTGAACCTGGATACGTTTTTAAACAAAGTCGAACACCACGTTTCTGTAGCCCTGATCAGTTTCACCAGCCCTGTCGTTCTGACCATTCGTTATCTTTACTGCGTAGCAACCTTCCGCGATATAAGCACCACTATTTTTTCACTACCGTTTGCGGGCACGCCTCCGCTGCGCGCACCCCCACTCTAAATACCGCCTCGTTATAACTCGGTAACACCTGCCAGGCAGGCATTACTGAATTCCGATTTTTAATCAATAAACCATACCGTTATTCTGGAGCACCCCATGCAAGTCAAATTATCGGGCGTTGTTTGCGCAATGTCGTTACTGATTTTTTCGCAATACGCCGGCGCCGAAACCTGGACACTGGCTGCAAGTATCGAGCGCAGCTATCAAAATGCACCTGAAATCAAACTCGCTGAAAATGAAGTGGAAGCACGACAATCAGCCATCGACAATTCCTCCTTCTGGCCCAACCCAACGGTCGATGTGCGCGTTGATAACAGGCTCGGTCTGGATGATGGATCGGGTGATTACAATGTGAACGAGATCGGCATCAGCCAGCCGATTCCGTTAAACAGATTGAGATATCAAAAAGATTTTGCGCAAGCGAACAAACAGGTTGCAGATCATGAAGTGGAAAAACAGCGTTTGTTGCTTGAAACCGTGGTAGCAAAAGAATTCCATGAGTTGCAGTATGCGCAGGCAGAATCTCGCCTCGCCAAACAGCGTTTGACGCTGGCGGCGGAAATGCAGGCAAAATTCGTCAAACATAAACAGAGTGCCATGGTGCGCTATATGACGCCGCTGGAAAAAATGCGGCTGGACATCCTCAAGGAAGAAGCCGCACAAGTTGAAAGCGGTGCGGAGGGTCGATACCTGGAAACCTTAACCCGGTTCACCAAGCGTCTTTATCTTGATCAATCACCCGATAAACCGGCGCAAGATCTGATGGTTGCCGATCAAATACAACTAAGCACCCTGCCCGATGTGAATTATTTTCTGGAGCAACAGCGTTCGCATGCCAGCCTGGTGGCACAGCAACAAAGCATCATTGCAGCGCGTGCTGAAGTTGATGTTGCCAAATCACGCCAGCTGAATGACCCGACAATACGGCTGAGTCGAGAAATCGATACCTTCAGCCAGGGCAAAGATGAAGTCTATGGCATCACACTCAATGTGCAGATTCCATTATGGAACAATAAAAATCCCGATGTCTCCCGTGCGGAATACAACAGCAGCCAGCGCAACATTGAGTTACAAAAAATGATTCGGGAATTGCAAATCCAGGTCAAACAAGCTCATACCCATTTAGGCCACCTTATTCAACAGGCCGAACATCACCGGCTGAAGGTGCTGCAACCGTCTGCACAAATACTTAAACTCACCAACAAAGGTTTTAGCAGCGGCGAGCTGAATCTGTTAACACTGATTGATGCCAACAATATTTATTTTGATGCGCAGTTACGTTATTCCGAATTGATCTACCAAGCCTGGGTGGAGTATGCAGATCTCAGACAGGCAGCCGGCATTTTATATTCAAAGGCACCCGCCACCCATGAAAACACTTTAAAAGGAGCGCTGTAACATGATCGCTGCACTGCTACGTTTTTCGTTAACACAACGCCTGCTCATTTTATTGCTGGCAACCGCCTTGTCGGTCGCCGGTGTTTTGGCATTCAACAATCTTGCCATTGATGCATTCCCCGATATTGCTTCGCCACAGGTGCAGGTGATTATCAAGGCACCCGGCATGTCGCCAAGTGAAGTTGAACAGCGCATTACATTTCCCATTGAAATGGAAATGCAGGGCATACCCGGACAAGTCGTACTGCGTTCCACCACAAAATATGCACTGAGTATCATTGTTATCGATTTCGAAGATAAAACCGACATCAACCTCGCCCGGCAATTTGTGACCGAAAAACTGAATCAGGTGTGGGACGATCTACCACCCGGTATTGAAGGCGGGCTGGCACCCGTCACCACACCATTAGGCGAAATTCTGATGTATCGCATTAAAGGTGATGCCTACAGCAATCAGGAATTGCGCAGCATGCAGGACTGGATCATTCGTCCGCATTTACGCAAAGTCACCGGTGTAGCAGATATTAATTCTCTGGGTGGTGACGTACGTACCTATGAAGTGGTGATTAAACCGGATGCGCTGGTGCAATATGGTTTAACCATGAGTGATGTGGAGCATGCACTGGCCAGTAATAATCGCAATGCCGGTGGTGATCGCATCAACCGTGACCAGCAAGTATTATTGGTGCGTACCCTCGGGCAAATGGAAAGCATGGATGATATTAAAAATACATCCGTGCGCACGCAACTGGGCGCGCCGATTCAGATAAAAGATGTTGCAGATGTTCGCATCGGCAGCATGACGCGTTATGGCGCTGTAACGTCCAATGCACAAGGTGAGGTGGTCACCGGCCTGGTGTTGTTACGTAAAGGCGCGAATAGCTTGCAAGCCGTGGAAGGCAGTAAAAAAGCCATAGAAGAATTGAAATCCTTATTACCCGCCGATGTCAGCATTGAAATATTTTACGATCGTACCGAGTTAACCACCCGCGCGGTATGGACAGTGGAAAAAGCACTGGGTGAAGCGGTGATTCTGGTATTGATTGTTCTAATTGTAATGCTGGGCGATATTCGCAGCGCACTGACGGTGGCAGTAGTTCTGCCGTTGTCTGTGTTATTCACTTTTATCATGATGAAAATTTTTGGTGTATCCGCCAATTTGATGTCACTGGGCGGGCTCGCCATTGCCATAGGTATATTGGTTGATGCCGCCGTGGTGGTGGTCGAAAACATTCATACACAATTTAGCAACGCACCAAAAGGTGTCAGCCGTTTACATTTGGTATATCGCGCGGTGATGGAGGTTTCGACATCGGTGATCTCCGGTATTTTAATTATCATTGTGGTATTCCTGCCTTTATTCAGCCTTACCGGGCTCGAAGGTAAAATGTTTTCACCACTGGCAATCACCATCAGCCTTGCACTATTGGGATCACTGATACTTTCATTAACAGTTATACCGGTATTGGCGAGCGTGCTGATGAAGCTGCACCATGCAGACAGTCACATCGCTAAAGATGCCTGGCTGCTGGCGGTTATTAAAAAAATATATTTACCG
>JANOOU010000283.1:0-9098 GCA_031421475.1 Gammaproteobacteria bacterium
GGTAATTTACGCTTTGCAGACCAACGCATTCCAGGTGACAGCGATGCCCTCACCAACAAAACCAGCAAGAAAAAATTGAGTTACGGCATTATGGATCAAATGGGATTCATTAATGACACCCTTAACATTGGTATGGGCAGCGAACTGTATTCCACCCTAAGAAGTTATGACTGGAATAATGTCTCACCCGATGAAACAGCCTTACAGAAGCGTTACCAGAACTCTGCTCAAAAAACTCACCCACGCAAACTTTTGCTAACCAGTCGTGGCGCACTGCTTACGGCTGACTACCTATCACATTTTGGCGCCTTCGCCGCAAGAGAGTTCAGGGAATACGATTATTACGCCGGCGTCTACGACGGCTTTTACAATGCCGCGAAATCCATCTGTAATGGCCGGATACAAACAGGACACAACAACAAAACCTGCATCACTGGCATCATGCTGGAATTTCACAAAAAACTAGAACTAACCAGTGATAAAAAAGCAGAATATTTGTTCGCACTTTTATATCAGGAGGAATTTTGCGAAGCCAATACACTCGATGCCTTGTGTTACCAGTCCATGCCTGATAATAATAATTCACTCTATGTAATACAACAGGCGATGAAGCATTCCACCAGCCTCGACTTTAGGGCATTTCTACAGTCACTGTTGCCCAACAAGGACGCCTTCCATGATGCCTCGTTACATAAAATGATACTGGCTGATAGCATGTGGTATATCGATTATGCAAAATCCATCAGCGATCGTATGCAAAAACTTGAAGCCAGTTCGCAAAGCGAAACCGAGCAGACCAAACTGATATCACTATCCGGCTACATTATTAACAGTGTCGATGTAACCGATACTGATTTTGTGTGGGCCATTTCGTCTGCCCCTACAAAAAATAAATGGCTTTATCTGATTCCGGATGAAATCGGTTTTGACGTTAGCCAGTCCGGCGGTGTTATCACTTATCGCGGCAAAGGCGATCCCTGGTTAGCCAAAATCTATCCCGAACTCGAAGCATCGTTACATATAGTTTCCAATGTCAGCAGTAAAAATGATTATGCTCATGGCGGTATAAATTTCAGACGACGTATTCCCAGTGCATTCGGCCTGCCCATATCATCCGTCGGCCTGGGTTATGGTTTTTACAAAAACTTCAATGAGAATTTCAGCAGCTTGGAATGGGAAGGCTCTGAAACAAGCGAACGCGCCAATATTAATATCGGTATTTTCGCAGACAAGTTCAGGATAACCTATGGGCAAAGACTACACGGTGATGAGAGAACGCGAGATAGTTCGCGTATGGTCATACTTAGCCTGACAGATATCAAAGGTTTGTTGCATTGGTTGTTTTGATACACGGCATCGGCAATGCAGAAGAAAACTTTAAACGCTAGAAAAAATGTCTGGAGATGGGTAGCTTCGGTAGTAAATCAGTACTGTCAGTCACGCAGAATTTTTACGTCATACGAGTCACACATTCAACATCATCGCGTTGACAGTTAACAAAAAAACGGCTCCCATGGAGCCGTTTTTTTGTCTAGATAGATCGATTAGAAACGCACGGCAATATTGGCTTGTAATGAATCAATATCTTCACGAATGACATATTCGCCGCGTAGTTGTATCTTCTTGTCTACTGCATATCCCAGACCCACGCCAAACATCAGCCCATCATCGTCTCCAAAATCCAGACCCAGTCTACCAATAAAATCCAACTGATTGGCAACGGGGACTAATACCACACCGGTAGCCCAAAGCCCGGTAGCAGAATCAGACCCACAGCCGAAATTAAAATAACAACCGTCAAAATCACCACTATCCATATAACCCGCTTCTACTGCCACATTGGCCTTGCCAAGCTTCACGCCTTTCAGGTCATAGCCAAGAAAAAACTGGAATCCTGTAGCGTTACCATTTAAACCATCAGCGGAGTTACTGGACAAACCACCGCCCGCATACAAATCACCGGCCAACGTGTTAAGTGATACAGCGTACAACATTGCAGCAAATAAAATCTTTTTCATTGAAATAACCTTTGTATGTTGATTAACGGCCCCTGTTATAGAGGCCGCAAAATATTGACAGAAACCCGCCTACGTGACAATAGCCGCCTGACCTGAGGATAGCCTCTATTTTGATTTAGTGGTCTATTTCACTTAAAGAAGCTCTGAATGAATCAAGGCTTCTTTAAACTGACCAACAGGCTTATCAAGATGAACAACTCACCGAAATTTTCTGTGCCCACTCCGGGGGATGTCCGGCATAATGTTCAAATTCGGGGTGCTCATCGAACGGTGATTGTAGCAACAATAGCAGCTTGTCAATTTCAGAATAATCCTGTTTGTCTTCTGCCAACCGTATTGCCGTTTCTGTCATGTAATTTCGCAAAACAAATCTGGGATTTATTTTTTTCATGGCATTACAACGTGCTGTATCCGAACTATTCTCAATTAACAAACGTTGTGTGTACTGCCTAAACCAATTATCAAATGCAGGCCTGTCCATGAATAAATCTCGCGTGAGTGCAGCATCTTCCTGCGCCAAACCACGAAACACCAAGGTATAGTCAGCCTGACTAGCCTGCATAATACTGAGCAAGTCATTACACAGTTTTTGATCACTGGCTTGCACGGTGGTTAAACCGAGTTTGGCGCGCATTAATTTTGCATAATGCTGTACAAAATGCCCTTCGTATTCATTAAGTGCTGACTTGGCCTGCTCAACACCGACATCGGGGTTTTCATCCAGCAGTGGCAATATAGCCTGCGCAAAACAGCTCGCATTAAACAGCCCAATCTCCGGTTGTTTATTGAAGGCATAACGGCCCTGATGATCGGAATGATTGCAAATAAAATCCGGATCATACTGATCCAAAAATCCGTAAGGCCCGTAATCGAGTGTTAATCCCAGTACAGACATGTTATCTGAATTCATGACGCCGTGTGAAAAACCTACAGCCTGCCAATGCGCGATTAATTCGGCGGTGCGTTTAATGATGTTTTGCAGCAACGACAAATATGGATTTTTTTCTTCGGCTAATTCTGGATAAAATCCGGCGATGACATAATCAGCCAGGGTTTTAAGATGTTCTAATTGTTGCGTATAAAAAAAATATTCAAAATTGCCAAAGCGCACATGGCTGGGAGACATGCGTACTAACATGGCACCCGGTTCAATCTGTTCACGATACACTTCTTCCTGGCTGCCAATAATGCATAAGGCACGTGTGGTAGGAATACCCAAACCATGCATGGCTTCGCTGCATAAATATTCGCGTATGGTCGAGCGCAACACGGCGCGGCCATCGCCGCTGCGTGAATAAGGCGTAACACCTGCACCTTTTAGTTGCAAATCCCAGTGCTGGCCGGTTGATGTATCCACCTCACCCAGCAGAATCGCACGGCCATCACCCAGCCTTGGCACATAGTGGCCGAACTGATGACCGGAATAACAGGCCGCAACAGGATCACAACCCGGCAATAATTTTTTACCACTGATGACATCAACAAAATCTTCGCGTTGAAACTCTGTTGCATACAACTCAATCAACGCTGCCGCCGCCGGATTGAAACTTAGCAAAAATTGTTTGGTTAAGGGCGTGGGTTGCACGCGCGAATACAATTCAGCAGGTAATCGCGAAAAGGAATTATTGAACTGTAATTGTTCGAGGGTTTTCATGCTGGCATTGTTGCCACAGCAGCGGCAACAATCAACGGGGAAAATACAGGGGATTCTGGGCAGAAAGAGAGGATGCATCCATTTTCTGCCAGTAACATGTTAGATTTTGACAGGTTACTGGCAGAAAAAAGATACACCCCGATAACGCTAACCGCGTTTCATACTCATGAAAAATTCAGCATTGGTTTTAGTCGCTGCCAGACGTTCCAGCATGAATTCCATAGCGCCCAGTTCATCCATGTGATGTACCAGTTTGCGCAAGATCCACATCATTTGCAGTTCATCCTGGGTGGTGAGCAATTCTTCGCGGCGCGTGCCGGAGCGGTTGATATCGATCGCAGGATAAATGCGCTTTTCAGCAATACGGCGATTCAGATGTACTTCCATGTTGCCGGTGCCCTTGAATTCTTCGTAAATCACTTCATCCATTTTTGAACCGGTATCAACCAGTGCAGTAGCCAGAATGGTAATGCTGCCGCCTTCTTCTATATTTCGCGCCGCACCAAAGAAACGCTTGGGGCGATGCAGGGCATGCGCATCGACACCACCGGTTAACACCTTGCCGGATGATGGAATAACCGTGTTATAGGCACGCGCTAAACGTGTAATAGAATCGAGCAAAATGACAACGTCTTTTTTGTGTTCGGCCAGGCGTTTGGCTTTTTCAATAACCATTTCAGCCACCTGAACATGGCGTGAAGCCGGCTCATCAAAGGTACTGGAAATCACTTCACCGCGTACCATGCGGCGCATTTCGGTAACTTCTTCAGGACGCTCATCAATCAGCAGCACCATCAAATAACAATCCGGGTAATTGGCCGCGATGGATTGCGCAATATTGCCCAGCATCATGGTTTTACCGGCTTTCGGCGGCGACACAATCAAACCGCGCTGACCTTTACCAAAGGGTGCAAACAAATCGATTAAACGTGCGGTGATGTCTTCGGTACTGCCATTACCGCGTTCCATACGCATGCGCTGATTGGCGTGTAACGGGGTGAGGTTATCAAATGCAATTTTGTTACGTGCGCTTTCCGGTGAATCGAAGTTGATGGTATCGACCTTGAGCATGGCGAAATAACGCTCGCCTTCTTTAGGTGGCCGAATTTTTCCCGCCATGGTGTCGCCGGTGCGCAGACCAAAGCGTCGAATCTGGCTGGGTGATACATAGATATCGTCAGGGCCCGCAAGATAAGAGCCATCTGCCGAACGCAAAAAGCCAAAGCCATCTTGCAGAATTTCCAGTACGCCCTCACCAAATATATCTTCGCCGGTGCGCGCATGCGCTTTCAGCATTTCAAAAATGATGTCCTGTTTTTTGGCTCGTACGGCATCTTCAAGTCCCATGGTCTGTGCCATGGCCTGTAATTCAGCGGGGGGTTTGGTTTTTAGTTCAGTCAGATTCATAGGGGATTATTCAGAGGGAAAAGTGGGGTTAGTGAAAAAAATGTGCTGCGAAATTCTAGTGTACTTGTTTAAATTGTTTGGCCGGAACAGCCGTTGTTAACGGAAAAAACTGCGATGGGAAACTGTTAGCCAATCTATCACCTTTATTCGAGGCCGTCCACCCTGTGAACGACCTGCACGTTATTAAAAACGGTTTATTACAGATTACTATCAAGGAAAGCAGTCAGTTGCGATTTCGACATGGCACCGACTTTGGTCGCCTCTACTTCACCGCCCTTGAACAACATCAGCGTTGGAATACCACGAATACCATATTTAGGCGGTGTCGACGGATTTTCATCAATATTGAGTTTGGTGATTTTCAGCTTGCCCGCATATTGACCTGCGATTTCTTCGAGTATGGGGGCAATCATCTTGCAGGGACCACACCAGTCAGCCCAATAATCGACTAGTACGGGAATCTCGGATTTGATTACATCCGTCTCAAAACTATCATCAGAAACGTGAACGATATTACTCACCTTGATAAGCCTCCGGAATTTGGACGGAATGGAACCCGACGATTAAGCAGAATATTTTTAGGCACTGGTGCATGCAATAAAACGACAGGGATTTAGAATTCTGGGAAGTGGTTATTCTTCGATGTGCCTATATTAGCCAATTTCAAACATTTGTACAGCTCCCTTTGGTCTATCTGCACAACAAGTTATTGAAAATAACTTTTTCATCTGCGGCCGAGTGCTTTATCCTAGCCCGCACCCTATGAGACACCCAGAGTTATCTACATGATAAAAAAACTGTTGCAATCCTTTTTGGGGCTGTTTAGCCGCCCGCAACATAGCAATACAGCTGATCAACCCCCCGCAGTTGCCACACCTTCCATGACTGTCAGCTCAACAGCCCACCTCAGTGATATCCGCTTTGATTCACTGAATATACCCGCCACTATTCTCCGTGGCCTGCACGAAGCCGGCTTTGAACGCTGCACCCCGATCCAGGCCGAATCGCTGCCACTGGCTTTGGCCGGGCAGGATGTGGCCGGCCAGGCACAAACCGGCACCGGCAAAACCATTGCGTTTTTGTTAGCGGTGTATAACCGCTTGTTAACCCAACCGGCCGCCGCATCACGCCGCCCTAATCAACCGCGCGCACTCCTGCTTGCGCCAACGCGCGAACTGGCCATACAGATTCATAAAGACGCGCTCACCGTTGGCCGTTATAGCGGTTTGAAGCTGGGTTTGATTTATGGCGGCACCGATTACGATAAACAACGCCAGCAGCTCACCGACGGCGTAGACATATTAATTGGCACACCCGGCCGCTTAATCGACTTCTTTGAACAAAAAGTATTTGACCTTAAAGCCGTACAGTCGCTGGTACTGGATGAAGCGGATCGCATGTTTGATCTGGGTTTTATCAAGGACATACGCTTTTTGATGCGGCGCTGCCCGCCACCTACGCAAAGACAGGGCATGTTATTTTCGGCCACCCTGTCTTACCGGGTGCAGGAACTGGCGTACGAACACATGAATAATCCCAAACATGTCGCCATTGAATCTGAAAAACGCACCGCCGACAAAGTCGAAGAACGCATTTACTTCCCCGCCAATAATGAAAAAATCCCCTTGCTGCTCGGTATATTGCAAGCCCAACAACCGCTACGCAGCATTATTTTCGTCAATACCAAACGCGCCGCTGATCAGATTTATAACTGGCTGCGCGGCAATGATTACGCCTGCGCCCTGCTTTCCGGCGATATTCCACAACACAAACGCCAGTCGTTGCTGCAACATTTTCAGACGGGTGAATTCAATATTTTAGTAGCCACCGATGTCGCCGCCCGCGGCCTGCATATTCCGGAAGTCAGCCATGTATTTAATTTCGACTTGCCACAAATGCCGGAAGATTATATCCACCGCGTGGGCCGCACCGCACGTGCCGGCGCCTCTGGCCATGCGATCAGTTTTGCCTGCGAAGACTACGCCCAGATGCTGCCGGAAATTGAGGCCTATATCGGCCACAGCATCCCGCGCGATGCCTTTGCTCAATTACTCATTACACCCAAACCACCGGCACGCAGCGAGTTTCACGATCCGGGCGCACGGGTTCAGCAGCGGCCTCGCGCCAGCGGTAACAACTCGCGATCATCCGGCTCACACGGCAGCAAATCCGGTGATCACAAATCACGGCCACGGCGGCCCAATAAAACCTCAGGTTAATGATTGACTGGGGTTTATACCTTGTACTCGGTGCCTTCGCCGGCTTATTGGCCGGCCTGCTCGGTGTCGGCGGTGGTCTAATTATCGTACCGGTGCTGGCGGCCCTGTTCCTGCAGCAAGGCGTGAACGCCGAGATTGTTATGCATCTGGCGCTAGGCACGTCTCTGGCCAGCATTGTCTTTACCTCAATATCCTCCATACGCACACACCATCAACATGGCGCTATTCTCTGGCCGCCGTTTCGCCAACTGACACCTGGAATAATCCTAGGTGCCGCCGTTGGCGGCTGGCTCGCCAGCCAAATGAGTACAAGCTGGCTTAAACCCCTATTTGCCTTGTTTGAACTGGGCGTGGGCCTGCATTTGCTGCTATCGGTAGCAACCCATGCGCACCGAACCTTGCCCGGCCCGGCCAGAATGACCGGCGCCGGTAGCGTGATCGGAATGGTTTCATCCCTGGTAGGCATAGGCGGGGGCACACTTACCGTACCGTTTCTGGTTTGGCACAGCGTGAACATTCGTCAAGCCATAGCCACCTCTGCTGCCTGTGGCCTGCCTATAGCCCTGGCCGGATCACTGAGTTTCATCATTAATGGCCTGCAACAACCGTTGCTGCCTGAACACACGCTGGGTTATGTGCATCTACCCGCTTTACTGGGCGTAGCCATTAGCAGCGTGTTATTTGCACCCCTGGGTGCCCGCCTCACCCACCGCTTACCCGTGACGATGATCAAAAAAATATTTGGCGGCTTGTTATTGTTGCTGGCAGCGAAACTCCTGCTCAGCGAAATGTAATTCAGCCTTGATCACGACGAAAAATAAGACTATCGTCTGACTATCTTGCGCAACCCGGCCAGCTCTCATGAAACCCGAATTACGCGTATCGGTTATCAGCGATTACATCTGCCCCTTTTGTTACATCGGCCACAAGCGGCTGGAAAAACTGCGAGATGATTACGATCTGAAAATCCAGTGGTGTTTTGTTGAAATCCATCCCGAGACCCCGTTAGAGGGACAAGCGATTGAACGCATTGGCCACAGCCCATCACACTTGAACAGCTTATTAAACAACTTACAAACCCTTGCCACAGAAGACGGGCTGACACTCAACAGGCCACGATTCACCTGTAACTCGCGCAAGGCATTGCTGCTGGCTGAAGCCAGTAAAACACTCGGCTCTGCCATTTTTTATGCCTTACACAATGCCCTTTTCGATGCGCTTTTTGTTCACCACCAAGACATTGGCGATGAGGCCATATTGCGCCAGCTGGCTAAACAACATGGCATCAACGACACCGTGGTAGATCAGGCCTGGAGCACCGAATTCGCCAACGGCCCGGCCGGGCAAACGCCCAAACCCCTGCTCACCTATTTGCAATATGCCGGCTCCATTAACGCGCGTAGCGTGCCAACATTTGCCATAGGGAAAGAACTGCTCACCGGTGCTGTCGATACCATCACCCTTCGTGACGCTGCAAAAAAAATGTTGTCCAACTGAAATCCTGGGTCTGCATTAAATAAAGATATCGTCTAGTCTTGGAGCATGCTCAATCCACGCCTGCACCTCGGATGAAATTTCCTAACAACCCTTTCTGGAATTACTCCTGCCAGCTATTTCAAATAACAGAAGTAGCTGACGCATGCCTGTTTTTGCAAAACCACTTCGATGCCGACGTGAACATTTTACTGTATGGCTGCTGGGCCGGAGAGAACCGCATAGCACTGGATAGCAACGATATTCAAAAACTGATACTCGCCAGTGAACCCTGGCAAACCGCCATCATCAAGCCACTGCGTGCAG
>JANOOU010000284.1:0-10495 GCA_031421475.1 Gammaproteobacteria bacterium
GCTGCACAAGAGCGGCGTTCTCAATGCCGGTAAGTTAAGGCCGCTGAGTGCTTTTGTAGGTCCGAATTTATTCGGACAATGGTCTGTTTAATGGCACCTTTGTGCGAATAAATTCGCACCTACATTCTTAACTTACCGGCATTGGCGGCGTTCTGTTTCTTTTTTAAAACCAGGTCCACAAATAAAAAAACCACCGATATCGGTGGTTTTTTTTCATACACAAGAACCTCTCAAATGGTTTTCAGATACGGCTCCAGCAAAATACTCTTGCCGGTCATATCCGGTGGCTGCTGCAAACCCATGAGTTGCAATAAGGTGGGCGCAACGGCACTCAAACCAGCACCAGTAGCCAATCGCCAATGCTGTTCATCAATAATCAAACACGGCACCGGATAAATAGTATGCTGCGTATGCGGCTCGCCGGTAACCGGGTCCACCATTTCATCGCAATTACCATGGTCCGCTGTTAACAGTACGGAATAATTTTCTGCTACTGCGGCATCCAGCACGCGGCCCACCTCATGATCCATGGCTTCTACCGCCGCAATTACCGCATCACGAATGGCGGTATGCCCCACCATGTCGCCATTGGCAAAATTCACCATAATAAAACCGTATTCGTGTGAACGTAATGCCGTGATCACCGCATCCGCTACTTCGGACGCGCTCATTTCCGGCTTCAAATCGTAGGTTGGCACGTTAGGTGATGGAATCATCACCCGTTCTTCACCCGCCCATTTTTCTTCGCGGCCACCATTGAAGAAAAAGGTAACGTGCGCATATTTTTCGGTTTCTGCACAATGAAATTGCTTAAAACCTGCGCGGCTGACAACCGATGCGAGCGTGGTGCCCGGACGTTCCGGTGCAAACGCAATGGGTAATAAAAATTGCGGATCGTATTCGGTAAGGCAGGTAACCGTCACCGGATAATAATTGCCGGTATCAAAATGTGAAAAATTTTGCTGGCTCAGTGCGGCCGTTAATTGTCGCGGACGATCATTGCGGAAATTGAAAAAAATAACATTATCGCCGCGCGCTATGGCTTCGGCACCCGGCAAGATGCAGGGCTTGATAAATTCGTCGGTTTGTTCTTTTGCGTAGGCCGATTCGATGGCGTAGCGAGCTGTATCATGATGCTCGCCTTTCAGCTCAACCATAGCCCTCCAGGCAATTTCGGTACGATTCCAGCGATTGTCGCGATCCATGGCGAAATAGCGCCCGCAAATCGTCGCGATACAGCCGTCGGCTTCTTCCAGTGCTTTTTCCAGACGAGACAAGTAACCAATGGCGGCCATGGGGGGCGTATCACGACCATCCGTAATCATGTGCACCATGGGTTTAACTTTCTTCTCGCCGCACAAACGTATCAATGCAACCAGATGACTGATATGACTGTGCACACCGCCATCCGATACCAAACCGATTAGATGCAGAGGGCGTTGGTGGGCGGCACTCTCACTCAATGCTGCACCGATGGCCGCATTGCTCATGAACTCGCCGGTTTCAATCGCATCGTCAATGCGTACCAGATCCTGTTTCAGAATGGCACCACACCCAAGCGTGAGATGACCCACCTCCGAGTTACCCATTTGCCCAACAGGCAAACCCACTGCCATGCCACAAGCCTCAAGTGTTATGTGGACATTTTTTGAAAAATATTCATCCAGCCGGGGCGTATTGGCTTCTGCTACGGCATTGTTGATGCGACTGGGGTTAACACCAAAACCATCCAGAATTATAAGGAGTGCGGGACGACGCGGAACGCTGCGCTTGGGGATCATGTTTTTGCCTAAATTACCGTGTTTTCTCTTAAGTTTTCGCCGCGTATTTTACACCAGCCATGCTGATAAATGTTGCCACTTATACATAAAATACGCGCATCGTCACATCTCACTTGCGTCATGACAATCGAGATGCGGTAAGTTAACGCCCTGGTGGAAACTGATAATTCAAATCTTTGCCATCAAAAAAACCCGATCTCAGCCCGTCTGTCGTCCCGAGCTATGCTAGCATCCCGCACCATTGATCTGGCAGGAATCGCACATGAACGACACTACAACATTCCTCATCGGTTCGGGCAAAGATGGCGCAGCAAACCAGCTGCTGCGACTGAGTAATCGCCATGGACTGATCGCAGGCGCCACCGGCACCGGCAAAACCGTAACCCTGCAAACGCTGGCCGAAAGCTTTTCACAGGCCGGCGTGCCAGTGTTCATGTCCGATGTGAAGGGTGATTTATCCGGCCTGGCTAAACCAGCCGCAGTGAATGATAAAATCAACAGCCGCATTCAGCAGCTGAATATAAAAAACTACGCACCCCGGCCCTGCCCAGTTATTTTCTGGGATTTATATAACCAGGGCGGTCACCCGATACGCACCACCATTTCTGACATGGGGCCGTTGCTGCTGGCCAACCTGCTGGAATTAAACGACACCCAAAGCGGTGTGCTCTACGCCTGTTTTAAAATTGCCGATGACCAGGGTTTGTTATTACTGGATTTAAAAGACTTACGCGCTTTGCTGACACACATTGCAGAAAATGCCAAAACCTTGCAAAAAGAATACGGCAACCTGCCCACAACTTCGGTGGCCTCCATACAACGCTCACTACTGGTACTGGAACAACAAGGCGCCGAAAATTTCTTTGGCGAGCCCGCACTGAAACTTGAAGATTTAATGCAGGCTGATTTTTCCGGCCATGGCGTAATATCGATACTCGATGCCACAAAATTATTAGCGCAACCCCGGCTCTACGCAACATTTTTACTGTGGCTGCTGGCAGAATTATTTGAACAATTGCCGGAAGTGGGCGACACAGACAAACCCAAACTGGTGTTCTTTTTTGATGAAGCACATTTATTATTCGACAATGCACCCAAAGCCTTGCTGGATAAAATAGAACAGGTAGTGCGCTTAATTCGCTCCAAAGGCGTAGGCATTTATTTTGTCAGCCAATCACCGCTGGATATACCGGAAGATGTGCTGGGCCAATTAGGCCATCGCGTACAACACGCTTTGCGTGCCTTCACGCCCAAAGATCAAAAAACCGTTAAAATTGCTGCACAAACTTTTCGTGCCAACACAAGCTTTGATGTTGAAGCGGCTATCACAGAGCTGGGCACGGGTGAAGCCTTGATTTCTGTACTGGATGAACAGGGCAGCCCGACGCCCGTCATACGTGCATTGATACGCCCACCCGAATCTCAAATTGGGCCGTTAACCGATGCGGAACGCAAAGCGCATCTTTCCCGCTCACCGGTAAAAGCGCGTTACGATCAAGCCATTGATCGTGAATCTGCGTATGAATTACTGAATCAACGCGCGACAAAGTTACTCGCGCAACAGGAAAGTGAAAAGCCGGTTGCGGCGTCCAGATCAAGGCATGAACCTGAATCCATAGTCGGTGCCCTGGCAAAAAGCGCTGCACGCGCAATAGGCTCACAACTTGGCAGACAAATTGTGCGCGGTATTCTGGGATCGATTTTAGGTGGTGCTGGCGCGCGAAAACGGCGCTAGAATTTTTGTAAATTACTCAGGATATTTCAACCTAAAAATCGCAGTTGACCGCTATACGCAAGGCTTACGTTTATATTTATTAAAATATTATGCATGCAATCAGGATTCACCTTTTGGGTGGGTGCGCTATGCAGCGGATTGCATGTTTTTTCAGGCGCATGGCAGCGTTGCGAAACTCGCCAAGGGCTGGCCATTGGCTTCGTTCCGCGCCTCTTGTGCCCTTTGGGTATGCCCTGCACCTGAAAAAACACACACTCTGCCCTGCATTCAACTGCGGTTTTTAGGTTCAACCGTTACACGCTGTTACTTGTCTTGCTGTTCAATACGATCCAGTTCGGCATCCATTTCTTCGGGCGTCAGCGGTTTCTCCTTGTCACTTGCCCGGCGTTTTAATGTAATTCGCGCCACTAACAGACCAATTTCAAACATAAGCCACATCGGTAAGGCCAGCAGGGTTTGCGAAATGACATCGGGCGGCGTCAGTATGGCGCCGACAATAAATGCACCGACAATAATATAACGACGTTTGGCAGCCAATGCTTCCGGCGTAACAGTACCCGTCAATACCAGCAGATACGTCACCACCGGCGTTTCAAAAGCAAACCCGAAAGCCAGAAACATGGCAAGAATAAAATCCAGATACTGGCTGATGTCCGTCATCATCGCCACGCCATCCGGCGTGGTCATGACCATATATTCAAACACCACCGGGAATACTACAAAATAGGCAAACGCCATGCCGCAATAAAACAACAACACACTGGAAATAACCAGTGGCGCAATTAATCGTTTTTCATGTTTGTATAAGCCCGGCGCTACAAATGCCCACACCTGATACAAGGTGTGCGGCAAAGAGATAACAACCGCCAATAACATGACCAGCTTGATCGGCACCAAAAACGGTGACACCACACCGATTGCAATCATGGTTGCTCCGGCTGGCAACATGTCCTGCAAGGGTTTGGCAGCCATGGAGT
The DNA here is from genome assembly GCA_031421475.1 of Gammaproteobacteria bacterium. Taxonomy (GTDB): domain Bacteria; phylum Pseudomonadota; class Gammaproteobacteria; order SZUA-229; family SZUA-229; genus JACPVK01. The sequence goes on from JANOOU010000284.1 coordinate 4,494, forward strand.
AAATTGATTGCGTAAACGGCAGCAAACATATCATGATCGCAACTATGCCCAACACCGTTCGCACCAGACGGTTACGCAACTCAATCAGGTGATCAATAAAGCTTTGCTCTTTTTGGCTTTTACTCATTCCAGCTTGTCTGGCTTAGGCTCTGCGGCGGGTGTATCCGTATTGGGCGCGGGATTTTTTTCAGGAATTTGCTCTGCCGCTTGGTGCTCGGCGTGGTAATCTTTTTCTTCAATGATTTCATATTGGTTTTCAACGGGCGGTTCGATTCTATTCGCAACGCTTTCTGCATATTCTTTATTTAACAAATCTTCCGGATTATTGATCTTGTTTTGCAGCTCACGCAGCTGCACTTCCTGATTATGCAGGAGGCGCTTCAGTTCTGCGGTATCAAATTCCTTTTCAACTTCGCCTTTAACACCTTCGATATAACGACGCGCACGACCAACCCAATGGCCGACCACGCGCGCAACCTCTGGCAAACGCTCAGGGCCGATAACGATCAACGCTATCACCAGAATTAACGCCAATTCCCAAAAGCCAAATTCGAACATATGTTATTACTTGGTCTTGCTTTTTTTCTCAATCACTTCGCCTTCAACGACAGTGCCCTGGGATTTATCCTTTAATTTATCCTGCGCTTTGTCATCTTGATCTTCTGCGGCCGCCGCCGCCCCACCTTCACGCATAGATCGCTTGAAGTTATTAATGGCTGAACCCAAATCGCCACCAATATTGCGCAGTTTGCTGGTACCAAACAGCAACAACACGATTGCCAACACGACTAACCAATGCCAAATACTGAAACCACCCATCACTCTTCTCCTACGGTTTTGTCACACACAATATGACATCGATAAAAATATAATGTCCTGAATCAGGACGCTCAAGATTTTTTTCTGGAAGACTTTTCATCTATACCAGAAAGCCCGAATCGTTTATCGAGCTCCTGCAACACATCTTCCGGCTTTAAACCCTGCTGCGCCAGTAACACCATGCAGTGAAACCACAAATCTGCAATTTCGTAAATTATTTTTTCCTTATTACCATCTTTCGCAGCCATTACAGTTTCGGTGGCTTCTTCACCGATTTTTTTGAGTATGGCATCCAGCCCTTTACTATAGAGCTGGGCAACATACGATGATTCCGCATCGGCATGTTTGCGCTGTTCTAAAACCTGTGCCAAACGTCGCAGCACATCACTCATTTATATATATCTCCGGGATCCTTGATAATGGCGTCAACAGATTGCCATTCACCATTTTTTAATTCTTTAAAAAAACAACTCTGGCGGCCAGTATGACAGGCGATATCGCCAAGCTGGTCAACAGCCAATAAAATAACATCATTATCGCAATCCAGCCTGATGGATTTTATTTTTTGAATATGACCGGATTCCTCACCCTTGTGCCACAGCTTATTGCGCGAACGCGAAAAATAGACCGCCTCCTGCGTTTGCACGGTCAATACCAGTGATTCACGATTCATCCAGGCAAACATTAACACACGGCCAGTTACTGCATCCTGCGCGATCGCAGGCACCAGACCTTCTTCGGTCCATTTAATATCATCCAACCAGGCATGTTTTACAGGTGGCTTCATTACAAACGCACTTCTATGCCGCGCCCGGCCATATATTCTTTGGCCTGCTGCACCGTGTATTCCGCAAAATGAAAAATACTGGCTGCCAACACCGCTTCAGCATGGCCTACTGTCACGCCATCCGCCAGATGTTGCAGATTACCCACACCACCGGACGCTATCACGGGGATTGGAACAGCATCGGCGACCGCGCGCGTCAACTCCAGATCGAACCCGGATTTGGTGCCATCACGATCCATACTGGTTAACAGGATTTCACCGGCGCCAAATGCTGCCATTTTTTGCGCCCATTCAATAGCATCAAGACCGGTGGATTGACGGCCGCCGTGAGTAAAAATCTCCCAACGCTTGGGCGCACCTGCTGCGCTGACTTTTTTGGCGTCAATCGCAACAACAATACATTGCGATCCAACACGATCACTGACTTGTTTAACAAAATCCGGATTAAATATGGCAGCCGTATTAATTGCCACCTTGTCAGCACCGGCATTGAGCATCAAACGCACATCTTCAATCTTGCGAATACCGCCACCCACTGTCAGCGGAATAAATACCTGCTCGGCAACACGCTCAACCACATGCACAATGGTGTCGCGATTATCCGAGCTGGCGGTAATGTCCAGAAACGTTATTTCATCTGCACCTTCGAAGTCATAACGCTGCGCAACCTCAACCGGATCACCGGCATCTCGTATATCGACAAACTGAACGCCTTTAACGACACGTCCGTCTTTTACATCGAGGCAGGGAATGATACGTTTGGCAAGCGTCATAACTAATCCGCATCGGCCAATTTTTGTGCTTCAGCAAAATCCAGTGTGCCTTCATAAATTGCACGACCGGTAATCGCACCCGCTATGCCTTCCTTCTCGACGGCTTTGAGCGCCTTGATGTCATTCATATTGGTAATTCCACCCGAGGCAATGACGGGTATTTTAATGGCACGCGCCAAATTAACGGTGGCCTCTACATTCACGCCCTGCATCATGCCGTCACGAGTTATATCGGTATAAATAATGGCAACAATGCCATCCTCTTCATATTTTTGCGCCAGATCGATCGCATTATATTTTGATATTTTTGACCAGCCATCTATCGCTACTTTTCCATTTTTTGCATCCAGACCAATAATGACATGGCCTAAATATCCCGAGCATACATCATTAACAAAATGCGGATCACTGACCGCCTTGGTGCCGATAATCACGTAACGCACACCGGCATCAAGATAGGTTTCAATGGTTTTTTCTGTACGAATACCGCCACCTACCTGTACTTCCACACCAGGATAGGTTTCAACAATCTGGTGAATCACATCCGCGTTAACCGGTTCACCGGCAAACGCGCCGTCCAGATCAACCAGATGCAAGCGTCGACATCCCGCTTCCACCCAACGCCCGGCCATGGCCACGGGATCATCTGAAAACACAGTATCCTGATCCATTTTGCCTTGACGCAAACGTACACACTTGCCTTCTTTTAGATCAATCGCAGGGATAATCAGCATTGTTATATAGCCTTATCTTTGCCTTTCCAACGGGAGAAATTTTTAAGTAATTGCAAGCCATCACGCGCACTTTTTTCAGGATGAAACTGCACAGCAAAAACATTGTTACGGCCCATCGCAGAAACAAAATCCATACCGTGTGTAGTGGTGCCCATAACAAGAGAGCGATCTTTGGGATCCAGATAATAACTATGGACAAAATAAAAGCGGCTATTGTTTGCTATGTTATGCCACATAGGATGATCAACATGCTGTTGCACCTGATTCCAGCCCATATGCGGTATTTTTAATTTGTCGCCATGTTCATTGTACAGTTCGTGCCCAAAAAAGCGCACATCACCGGCATAGAGATTCATACAATCAACACCCGTATTTTCTTCGCTGCGCGCCATGAGCACTTGCATACCCATGCATATACCCAGAAATGGTTTTTCACGCGCTGCCTGTGATACAACATTTAATAAATTACGTTCCATTAATTCACGCATACAATCTCGTGCCGCTCCCTGGCCGGGGAACACCACACGCTCTGCCTGCTGAATTTCATCGGCATCGGAGGTGATTAACACGCGTTGATTGGCAGCAACATGTTCCAGCGCCCTGGCAACCGAACGCAGATTTCCCATGCCGTAATCCACCACAGCAATGGTCACTTTATAGTGCCCCTTTGGTAGTCGGTAACATGCCACTCATGCGAGTATCCGCTTCCAGCGCCATACGCAGGGCACGACCAAATGCTTTGAACAGGGTTTCGGCTATGTGATGCGCGTTATTGCCGCGCAAGGCATCGAGGTGCAAGGTGACCTGGGCATGGTTAACAAAACCCTGAAAAAACTCGTGAAATAAATCGACATCGAATGTTCCGATCATCGCACGCGGAAAGTTGACGTGGTATTCCAAGCCGGGGCGGCCAGAAAAATCGACCACAACACGTGACATGGCTTCATCCAGTGGCACATAGGCATGGCCATAACGACGTATACCTTTTTTATCACCCACCGCTTTGGCAAAAGCCTGACCCAGAGTAATACCTATATCTTCAACGGTATGGTGTGCATCAATGTGCAAATCACCTTTGGCTTCGATTTCCAGATCAAACAGGCCATGGCGCGCCACCTGATCGAGCATGTGATCGAGAAAGGGAACACCAGTACTAAAAGTGGATTGACCTGTGCCATCGAGGTTGACACTGGCTTTGATGCGGGTTTCCAGCGTGTCGCGATTGACTACCGCTGTGCGGGCAGACATTAGAAAGAACTCCGTACTCAACAATATTTAAGGTGTATAGCATACACCTAACAGCACTTGGGAAAAAACAACCACAGACGTCAGTTTATAAAATACTGCCGTCTGTGGCATGCACACAAGAACTATTCCGGATTTTTCTGGCTGGCATTGCGTAATTTGGTGAAATAACAATTCAGGAAGGTTGAGGCATTAAACATCAACCATAAAAAGAAAAAACTCAGCGCGTAGACCTTGATACGGAACATACCTTCATTTACATCCAGCATCAGGGTTGTTGCAATATCCGCCGGGTCAATAAAAGAGAACAATAACAACACCAGTACACCCACTACCAGAGCGTTAGTCCAAAGAAACGACAACATGCATTTACAGCTGGGAGCACTATTCATTTTTTAACCTCTGAATTAAATAATCGATCTACCCAGCTGACAAACTCCATTCAACAGGCAGATTCCTGGGGGCACATATCCGGTTAAACATTCCGGGATGTACTTAGTACCTTGGAGACAATTGCCCTGTCAATATGTCGCAGCAAAAAGCATCCAAAAAAGGGGAATAGTTCTAAAAAATCTTAAATATCAGATAATTAGAATATTAATATAGGCTGTGTTCAATGCGCTTCCAGCCAGAATGTTACCGGCCCTTGATTCACCAGTGCGACGTTCATATCCGCAGCGAACTGTCCGCTTTGTACCTTCGAACTTTGTTGCTTGCACAATAATACGACGCGCTCAAACCACTTCGCAGCAAGCTCGGGGGAAGCGGCTGTCGAAAAACCCGGACGCATACCCTGGCGCGTATCCGCCGCCAAGGTAAATTGCGGCACCAGCAACAATTCGCCCTGAATATCCAACAAACTACGATTCATTTTCCCGGCAGCATCTTCAAACACTCTATAACCCAGCATGCGCTCCGCTATCCGCTGTGCCTGGATTTCGCCATCATCGGGCTGAATACCGATCAGCACCAACAAACCCCGCCCGATGCTGGCTATGGTTTTAGACTCCACTTCAACACGGGCTTGCGATACGCGTTGTAACAAGGCAATCATGTCAGCCGGCCCGCCAGCTCGTCGGTTGCTTCGACCAGGGCACTGCGAATGCCTTTTTCCATTGCAGAATGCCCGCTTCCCGCAATAATTTTAAACTGTGCCTGTGGCCACGCCTGATGCAAGGCCCAGGCCTGCTCCAGTGGGCAAATCGTATCGTAGCGGCCGTGAATAATATAACCGGGAATATCACGCAGGCTGGCAGCTTCATCCAGTAATTGATTAGGTCGAAAAAAGCTGTTGTTAATAAAATAATGGCACTCGATACGCGCAATACTCAGGGCCGCCTGCGGATCCGAAAAATGCTCCAACACATTATTATTTGGTAACAACGTGGCGGTGCGACCCACCCAAATTGCCCAGGCCTTGGCAGCGGCCAGGCGTATCGCAGGATCATCTGAAGTCAATCGGCGGTAATAGGCAGCCACCAGGTTATGACGTTCATCGGGTGGAATAACAGCCAGATAATCCTGCCAGTAATCCGGATACAGCCGATCAGCACCTTGCTGGTAATACCAGTCTATATCCTGCTGCCGTGTGAGAAAATTGCCACGCAGTACCAGTCCTATGACCCGCTGCGGGTATGTTTGCGC
>JANOOU010000285.1:0-6092 GCA_031421475.1 Gammaproteobacteria bacterium
CATGAGGATTCGAGCACGGAGGTTATATACAGGATGTATTGTATGCCGATTTTGCAGGAGCAAAAATCGGTGACGCAGCCATCGCGGAAAAAGTGCATTTTTAGAGGTGCCCTGATTTCACATCTGCCATTGAAAGCTTTATACCGCCTTCACCAACAGGCAAAAAAGAGATTTTCAAAGCGCGGCAATCAATCAGTAAACCATCCAAACTGACAGCAAACCACCCCCAAAATAAACCCAAACTACAAACCCAATCACATCATTTATAAAAGAATCCGCAAGATACCCTGTATATACACGCCAACATTGCATAAAATCCCTAGGGAGCCTCTGATCAAGTTTGGGCGAGCGGATTTGTGAGACAGAATTTTTCAGCACAAGGCGTGAAACGCAGGCAATATCCGAGATTCTTGCCAAGTTTCACAACGCAGTGATGGAAAATTCTGGCCGCAAAGCCGCCGTACATAACTTGATCAGAGGTTCCCTAGCAATCATCCCTCACCGACTCAAGCCCCTACGGAGCACCCATGGAATTCTCGATTAAAAGCGGCACCCCTGAAAAGCAGCGTATCTCCTGCGTGGCAGCGGGTGTATTCGATTCACGCAAATTATCCGCTTCTGCACAACTGATTGACGATGCCAGTGGTGGTTATATCTCGCATTTAATTCGCCGTGGGGAGTGCGAAGGCAAGCTCGGGCAAACTTTATTACTCCATAACGTTCCCAACACCTTGTGCGATCGCGTGCTGCTGATCGGCTGTGGCCGTGAAAAAAACTTTGATACCAAGGCCTTTCACAAAGTGAACGGCATGGTGGCGCATTTTCTGGATGAAAAAGGCGCTACAGAATTATTTTCATGTATCACCGAATTACCGGTTAAACAAATCGAGGACGTTAACTGGAAAATCAGCCACGCGGTGATTGCCACCGAAGATGCCATGTACCGTTTCGATCAGCTCAAAAGCAAACGCGAAGAAGTACGTCGTCCGCTGCGCCGGGTTGTGTTTAGCGTGCCCAGTCGCCGTGAACTCGCTGAAGGTGAACAGGCCGTACGTACGGGAATGGCCATAGCCTCCGGCATGACACTCACTAAAGACCTGGCCAACTTGCCCGGCAATATTTGCACACCCACCTATTTGGCCGAACAAGCCAAAGCACTGCAAAAAATTTACCGCAACTTCAAGGTCACGGTGCTGGATCAGGCAGAAATGGAAGTGCTCGGTATGGGCGCTTTGTTGTCGGTTGCGCGCGGCAGCCGGCAGGCCCCAAAATTAATCAGCATGGAATACAGTGGTGGACCGAAAAACCAGAAACCCCTCGTACTGGTTGGCAAAGGCGTCACCTTCGATTCCGGCGGCATCAGTTTGAAACCCGGCGCCGCCATGGATGAAATGAAATTTGATATGTGTGGAGCCGCCAGTGTAATGGGAACACTTACCGCCTGCGCCGAACTGCAATTACCGATGAATATTGTTGGCGTGATTCCGGCAACCGAAAATTTACCCGATGGCCTGGCCACCAAACCCGGTGACATTGTCACCAGCATGGCCGGTATCACCATAGAAATTTTAAACACCGATGCCGAAGGCCGTTTGATTTTGTGCGATGCACTTGAATACGCCAAAAAATTCGATCCTGAAGTCATCATCGACATTGCCACACTCACCGGTGCTTGCGTGGTGGCATTAGGCAGCCACCCCGCCGGTTTAATGGGCAATCACAATCCATTGATTAACGACTTGCTCAATGCCGGCAAAATTTCCGGTGATCGTTGCTGGGAATTACCCTTGTGGGATGATTACCAGGAGCAGCTGGACAGCAACTTTGCCGACATTGCCAATATTGGCGGCAAGGAAGCGGGCGCTATTACGGCGGGCTGTTTTTTATCGCGCTTCACCAAAAAACATCATTGGGCGCATCTGGATATCGCCGGTGTCGCCTGGAAATCTGGCAAAGATAAAGGCGCAACCGGCCGCCCGGTGCCGTTGTTGATGCAATATATACTCGATCAGATTGAAACACAGGCTGCAAACAAACCGAATGCGCGTTGATTTTTACATTTTGCCCCATGCCAACACACAACAGCGCAGACATTTCGCATGTCGCCTGGCCGAAAAAGCCTGGCAACAAAATAATCGGATTTATGTGCAAACCGATTCCGCCAGCGACAGCCAAATGCTGGATCAAATGTTATGGACCTTTAACGACAACAGTTTCATTCCGCATGGCATAGCCGGCAGTGAGTCCGATACAGCACAGCCTATACTTATCGGCCATGAAAACTGCATGCAAGCATTCGATTTACTCATTAATCTTTCTGCACAACTGCCCACTTTACAACACTGCAAACGCATTGCTGAAATCATTCACCACGATGACGCCACCAAATTACGCGGACGCGAACATTACAAGCATTACCGTGAACAACAGTGTGAACTCCACCACCATGAGATCAACGAACCATGAAACACACCGCTGAACAAAATATCCCTGTACTCACCGAAATTCTCAAACACGGCGATGCCGGTATGAACCGGCATTTTGATACCCATGGTTTTGAAAACCCAACGCACGAAGCAGGCATACCAGCCGACAAGATTGAACAGCTGGTCGGTGAATTACTGGATGAGATGTTGCCTGCATTCAAACAGCAATTGATTGCGCGTTTACAAGAAAGAATTAAAACCTGATTCAACCTACCCTGGAGCGGGAGGGCCATTCTCGTTCCCACGCTATGCGTGGGAATGCATAGCCACAACCAGGGACAATTCTCGTTCCCACGCTGTGCGTGGGAATGCATACTCACAACCAACAAGGAATTCACTTCATGGGACGAAGCCGCTACCACTTTACTGACCCCGCACTACCCCATTTCGTAACGCTCACCGTATTGCACTGGATACCAGTATTCACCCGGCCTGCCACAGTAGATATTGTACTCAACTCACTCCGCCATCTACAAACCGAGACATTGAAAGTTTATGCTTGGGTGATTCTGGAAAATCACCTGCATCTGGCTGTACAAAGCGAGAACATACAAAACGATCTCATGCGTTTCAAGTCGCACACGGCACAGCAGTTAATTCAGTATCTTGAAGCACATAAAATAAAAACCATTCTTGACCAGTTGCAGTTTTACAAAAAAGCGCACAAATCAGATCGCACTTACCAATTCTGGCAGGAAGGCTCACATCCGGATGTGGATTCAAAATACAGAAATGCTGAAACAAAAAGTGGATTACATTCACAACAATCCCGTCAAACGTGGTTATGTAGATTTACCTGAGCACTGGCGGTATTCCAGTGCGCGCAGTTATCTGAACGAAGAGGGTTTGATTGAAATCTGCAAGGATTGGTAGGAACGGTATGCATTCCCACGCACAGCGTGGGAACGAGACTAGCGCGGCCTTGTAACGCCCTTCCCACAAGGTACCGGTTCGCTTGTAGCTATTATTAAAGTAATGAACATAGTAACGCCCGAGCATTTGCATCATCCTCCCTATGCCGTTTTCTGTTTGCGGTGTCACCAATAAATACACATGGTTGGTCATCAATAGGTAGGCATGAATATCGCACTGATGTTTGTTTGCAGCTTCTGAAAGTTTTTCAAGGAAAATTTGATAATCCGCTTCGGCACGAAATATCGCCTGCCGATTATTGCCACGCTGGATTACGTGTTGCGGCTGCCCGGGGATGAGAAGCGGGGCAATCTGGCCATAGGTGCTGCCTTTTATTTGTAAAGACAGGCCCAAGTTAGCAGAGTTGGGAAAATATTAATACGGAAGTGCATCACCTGGAGTTTAAAGCCTGCCTGTCAAGGCATAAAATGCCTTAATATTTTTAGGGCTAAGGAAACTCTGTTTAAGTCAAAAAATTTTAAATGTTCTCTGGCAATTCTCTAAAATTACGCGCCGGAATTAGTTCATTTCTTGTTGGCAGATCTTCCGGCAGTTTAATATTCCATGCCAGGTTTATATGCTGTAAAAATTTTAATACCCACCAGCCCGGATCGGTCTGGTTGTTATTAATACCCAGCAGGGCGGAGCCGGGAAAAGCATGATGGTTGTTATGCCAGCATTCGCCCATGGTGATCAATCCACAAAAACGAATGTTGTAACCTTGTACGGAAGCACCCTCAATGTGCCAGTCACGCTGCCCGGTGTTATGTGCAAAATAACCAATTAACCAGTGTCCCATCACCGAAACGGTGACGCGTAAACAGACTCCAAAGATTACCCAGCCAATCCCGCCCAGTGCAAACAAAATGAATGCGATGGGCAATTGCTGTAGCATCCAAGTTTTTTCCAGAAAACGATAAAATCTGTTATCTAAAATAAAATCACCGGGTTTAAATTGCGGTGGATGTTTGAGTGTTAAATCACAATGCATCTGCCAGTAGCCATCTTTTAAAATATTTGTCTTGTGTCCAAAAAAAGCATGGGATTTTTTTTGGCGTTGTGCCCAGTCTCTAAGATCATGGGTATACATCATGCCGAAGGGTCCTGCCAGGCCCACCAAAACGCCCAGATACACAAACAGATATTCAAGCCACACCGGGCACTCGTAACTATTGTGAATAAAACGCCTATGCATGCCGAGCGAATGGCCAAGACACAGTGTAATAGCTGTAGTGACCATAAAGACCAGTACAGTTTCTGGTGTCATCGTATAATAAGCACCTACAACACCGGACAGCGTCATGCTGATAAGCCAGAATGATTTCAAGGGTGACCATTTCACTTCACCTTGATAAGCATTACAGTCGGCGTCATCTACAATGCGCGGATTGTCATATTCATTCTTGTCTGATTTATTTATTATCACGGGCAATCACCTCCGTGATTAAAAATTCCGCAGTTTTTCCAATAGCGTAACGCACCATGGGTGCAAAATACCAATAGGGATCCAGCTTTCTCTGAAAATGTATGGTCAATGTTACGCGAGTGTTGTGGTCGTCAAGCTGATCGAGCTGAATCTCCGTGCCTTTTAGTTTTACATAATGGCCAATATAACTGCTGTCTTCGAGAAAAGTGGTTTTTATACGGTCTGCACCCACTTCGCTGATTTCCAGCAACATGCGGCCTGTGTTCAAATTGGTGAAAAACCAGCGGTAATATTTAAAATGTATTTCATGGACATCGCCTGCGGCCAGGGAGCCTGCCTTGATATAATCAGGCATGACAAAAAGCTGTAAAAACCAAGGTCTGGATTTTTGCAAATCCATGGGCTGTATTAAATTTTGTTTTATCTCTGTAATATTGCTTTGCACCACACGCGAGACAGTGACTGATTCGTTGCGGTTAAAGCTCAGATTGGTCGATACGCCTTCAAATGCAGAAAGCAGGATTAAAAATGGCAGGATATGCATACCGAGTTGACTTCGATTCCGGTCTTTTTTGCGTTGCCGTATGGTATCGATAATAAACATAATCAGAATCACAAATAGATAAATCGGCATGAACATCGCTACACAGATAAATCCCTCAAACAACAACACCGAACTGCCGAGCATGATGATAAAAGCATCAATCAGCCGGTTTAGATAACGTCTTTTCAGGCTGGTGTTTTCTGCCGGATCCCGGATCGCGATTAATATTAACGAGGTTAAAAACGGAATGCCAACGTATAATAATGCCGTTGTATCGAAGTGATACTGCATCAGCAGTCTCGCTCCTATTGAAAGTACGGCAATGGATAATAACAAGATTACTAATCTGGATTTGTTTTTGAAATAAGTGTTGTTCAACTTTAGATCCTTAATAATTTAATATGATAGAGCAGGGTAGGTGTAGCTTGTAGTTAAGAGCGGGGTCAGGTTTCGAAGCATCAAATAAGCTCCCAAATCTGAATAAGGCCCAATAAATGTACAAGGCCAATAAATAAACAAATGGCCGAGGTAACAAGCCAAAAGAGCTGACTGTTCCCAGGAAAAACGGGTTTGAGTAGCGGGAAAGCAAGCGCGCGTAAAATGTAGATAGCACTAATACCTGCCAAGGCTTCCCGGAGATACGGTAGGGGCTGAACAATACCCGTACCCGACAAAGCATAGAGCGCCCAAACGGACAACATTGTGCCGATGGCCAATGCAACAA
>JANOOU010000286.1:0-3375 GCA_031421475.1 Gammaproteobacteria bacterium
CTGGTTTAATGAGAATGGTAAAAGCAATACGTTCGTTGTCGACATAAGAGATGCATACCCAGAAGCCAATTATCTAAGCCTGGTTTTATACACAAGGAAGACTTGAATGTCTGCTTATGAGTACGCCCATATAACGCTGCACCACGTCCGGTTTTGGATGGCCGTAGGGTTGAGATATCCGGCGGCAGATATTCGTCCGATTACGCTACGCTAATGACTTACGCTGAGTGGTTACCGGATAAAAATTGCGGCCTTCAGGCTACGTTTTTAATCCAGATGGTTTGGTGAAACATCCGGGTTAATAGCGTGGCGTTAGCGATTCTCGAATTTGATATCAGCATCCATATTTTTGTGAAGAATACGAATAATGATAATTGTGTTATCAGGACCAGACTGATAAAAAATAATGTGACTGCCTTGTGGAAACTTCCGATAGCCTGTTTTGATGTTGTCGCAGGCTTTGCCAGCCAGTGGTGTGGCCGCTAGAAAATGGAAGGAATCATCAAATTGCTTAAGGGCATCTCTAAAAATCCATTTTTCGTCGCGATGCTGCGTTGCGCACAAAAAATTACTCCTTACATATCAACTATATGCGCGTCGCAATTTTTTGTTCGCGCCTTGCCTGGCTTAGAAAATTGAATTTTTAGAGGTGCCCTTAATGTATAAATTACGCTGTACCCTGCCCCAGCGTTTTTCGGTAAATTGGGCAATGGCTTTTAAATCGGCCTTTGCCGCGCGGGTTAAGGCAAAGGCCATTATTTATTATCCGCTTCATCCTGCTCAGCCAGAAATGTCTCATAGCTGTACGCGGCAATGCCGCTTTCCTCACCCTCGGTCAACATCTGCCGCAGAGTCTGTAGCCTGCTCTCCGTATCTTCAAGCAGTCTCAGGCCTGCTCTTACAACCTCACTCGCCGAGCCATACCGGCCACTCTCAAGCTGGTGAGTAATAAAGTCATCAAAGTGTTCACCTAGGGATATGCTAGTATTTTTAGCCATGTTGCACCCTACCCTCATTCTGTTGGCGCATTCCAGTAATGCCTCGACACCTGCCGGTGCAACACCGGCTGCAAACCCGGCGTCGCATCAAATATCAATTCAATTGCACCCGTGTCGGCGGTATTGAGCACCACGGATCCGGCATCCCTATAACGCTGCACTACCTCCGGTTTTGGATGGCCGTAGCGGTTGCGATAACCGGCTGAAATCAGTGCATAGCGTGGCTGTACTGCGCTGATAAATTCTTGAGTAGACGAGGTTTTACTGCCGTGATGCGGCACGATCAGTACATCACTGCGTAACATCTCAAATTGAGTTGCCAGTAATTTTTTTTCGATTTTCTTTTCGATATCGGCGGCAATTAATAAACTTTCTTTTCCATTGCTGATTTTCAGCACACAGCTGTGATTGTTGCGCTGGGTTTCGATTTGATCGGGTTCGGGATGCAGAAAATTAAATTCAACGCCCTCCCATTGCCAGCTTTGCCCGATGACACAGGCTGATTTACGAGGGTGTTGTAAGGCTTCAATATCTTTTCCCGTCACTTCAATAACATTCATGCTGGTTAATAATGATGCGGCACCGCCAATATGATCGGCATCGCCATTGCTGATCACGAGTTTGTCGATACGGCTAATTCCCAGATGATGCAGGTATGGCAGGACCATGCGTTCACCTGCATCGGCATCGTCGCCAAATCGCGGGCCGACATCGAAAATCAGTGCGTGATGTTGGGTTTGCACCCAGACTGACAAGCCCTGCCCCACATCCACCAGCGTGGCATAAAATTCACCCGGCAGCGGCGGCACGGGCCGAATCAGCAGCGCCGGCAACAGCATTACCATACCCAGCCAACGCGCCGGAAAACCGCGCGGTGCCAGCAGTAACAACACACCGCCCAGGGCCAGTAACATCGTGAGTAATGAGGGTGCCGGTTGCACCCATTTTGCCAGCGGCAGTTGTGCCAAACCATGCACGGCCGGCCATGATAGTTGTAAACAACTGTCTGCTAAATCAAACAGCCCTTGTGACAATACCGGCAGCACGGTAAAAAACAAGGCACCCGCCAAGGTTATGGGCACCACCACCAAACTCACCCAGGGCACTAAAAACAGGTTGGCGAGCGGCGCCACAATGGAGCTTTGCTGGAACAAAAACAGGGACAAGGGAAATAATGCTAGCGTAACAATCCAGTGAATACGGACATAGCGCCACCAGATATTGCCTCGGCCACTTCCGCCAAAAATACGGCCTGCATAGCCGTATGCAATCACGGCGACCGCCATAAATGAAAACCAGAATCCGGGGGACAACACCGCCAGTGGGTCGATAAGGAGTACAACGATCAACGCCGCTGCCAGGGTGTTAGCCGGTTGTAACGGCCGTCGCAAAATCACCGCGCCCAGCACCACGGCCAGCATCACCAGGGTGCGTTGCGTCGGAATCGCGAAACCGGCCAATGCCGCATAAATGGTGGCAGCGATTAAACCGGCACTCGCGGCTACCGGCGGTGCCGCATAGTAACGTAGCAAACGCAGTGGTATCACCCGCAACATCAGCCAGTACACCAGGCCCGCCACCATGCTGACATGTAGGCCGGAAATGGACATCAGATGGTTGGTGCCGGTAATCAGCAAGTCGTCCCATTGCTCGTTATCGATAGCACCGGCATAGCCGACTGACAACGCCATTAACAAACCGGAATAGGGGCGCGAATCCGACTGAATGGCTTCGGCAATACGCTGGCGCAGAGCCGCCACCGACCACGCACTGGCAGCCGTTAGTCGCTGGTTTTCAGCATCTTCCCGCACATAACCCGTCGCATGTACACCCCGCTGGTATAACCACATTTCATAATCAAAACCGCCGGGGTTGGAGCTGCCATGCGGCGGTTTTAATTTTACTTTTAAGCGCCAGGTTTCACCGGCACGTGGCAGGTTGGCGTTGTCGTCTGCACGCAGATACCAGGCCAGTCGCAGATGCCGCGATGGCAAGGCGCCCGCCTCCACCGCCAAATCGAATCGTATCGATGACGCCTCTACCTGCGGCAAATCCATCACGCGACCGGTGACCCAGATGTCTTCCCCGGCCAGCGACTCGGGTAAAACCTGATTAAAATATCCCTGCGCATGCCACAGCGCCCAAAGAAATCCCAGGACAAACAAAGATGGCAAACGGGCACGAGGAGAAAAGAAACAAAACAGAACGAATAACGGTAGCCAAGTCAACCAGAAGGTATCAGGCAACACGGCCAGACATTGCAATAATAGTATGCCGGACAGCCAGGTCAGAGCATATACAGGTAAGGAGATTCTGAAATTCATAATTCCATTTAGGGCACCTCTAAAAATGCACTTTTTCCGCGATGGCTGCGTCA
>JANOOU010000287.1:0-7604 GCA_031421475.1 Gammaproteobacteria bacterium
TTTTCCATAAATCCAGTTCAGGATATAGCTGCCTCCCAAGACCTTCAATATTGAGCAGGGTTTTTTGTAACAGTACGAGTTGCGGTTGTACTTCCATATTGAATCGACGTGCCGTCTGAAACAAGCGCAGCAATAGATGCCCAAAAGAGATGTCTTTCAGTGGCTTTTCGAAAATAGGCTCACACACACTGCGTATCGCCGATTCAAATTCATCAACACGTGTAGTGGCAGGCACCCAGCCCGAATCAACATGGAGTTGCGCGACGCGCTGGTAATCACGCTTAAAAAAAGCCAGGAAGTTTTCAGCAAGATAACGTTGATCTTGCGCGCTCAGTGTACCCACTATGCCAAAATCAACTGCAATAAACCCGGGCGATTGCGGGTTGCTGGCATTAACAAATATATTGCCGGGATGCATATCGGCATGAAAAAAATTATGGCGAAATACCTGGGTAAAAAATATTTCCACGCCCAGTTCAGCCAGGCGCTGCATGTTGACACCTAGCGCACGCAGTTCATCTACGTCGCCTACCGGTAGTCCATGTATGCGCTCCATGGTCATGACATTGCGGCGTGTTAACTCCCAGTGAATGTCAGGAATATAGAGATCAGGCGAGTTGGCAAAATTACGTTTTAATTGACTGGCGTTAGCGGCCTCACGTAACAGATCGAGTTCGTCGAGTATGGTTTTTTCGTATTCACGAACCACTTCAACCGGTCGTAGGCGACGCGCTTCCGATGAATAGCGCTCCGCTAACGCAGCAATAATATAAAGCAGGGAAATGTCGCGGCGGATAATGGGAAGGATATTGGGGCGCAATACTTTCACCACCACTTCACGGCCATCGTGCAGGGTTGCCGCATGCACTTGTGCAATAGAGGCAGACGCCAGCGGTGTTTCATCGAAGCGGGCAAATAATTCTGTAATGGATTTACCGTGTGCTTTCTCGACAATTAGGCGTGCCTGAACACCATTGAAAGACGGCACACTATCCTGTAGCAAGGAAAGTTCCTCGGCAATTTCTTCGGGTAATAAATCCTTGCGAGTTGAAAGCATTTGGCCAAATTTAATAAAAATGGGGCCCAGATCTTCCAGGGCATGGCGTATACGCTGGCCCTGCGGCGCACGTTCACGAATAAACCAGTTCCAGGGCAGGAAATAAATTAAAAAACGAAACGGGCGAAATAAGTGCACGGCGAATATGATGTCATCCAGACCATGTCGTACCAGTACATAGTTAATACGTAATAATCGCAATATCTGGGAAGGTCTAATCATGCGGGTTATTTTTTTTCATGGGCGGTAGACATTGGCGTTGAGTTATTTCAGCGCAGTCGATTGAGCCGTGATTCAATTCTATCGATAGCAGATCTCAGCTCATCCACATTTTGCGAGAAGCGATCAAGTTCGGCTTTTCCTACAACCAGCTGTGATTCTTCCTGGAGATATTCACCCACGTTCATATTGAATGAGCCAGTGCTGCGTTGCATCCATTTGTATAATTCACGCGCAGTATTACTCAGCTGGTGCGCCGCCATATCACCTATACATCGTGAAAGGTGTTCTTCCCAGTCGATTTGCATGTGCTGTAAAACATTCTTGAATTGATGGCCCAGACGTATGTCCCCGGAAATGCGAACTTCTCCAGCAAAAAAAACCGCGCTCGCGTCATTGGATATACCCAGCTTGGCCAGTGCAAGAGGTGTACCGCTGATCGTTGTGTCGGCTTCGCCGTCATAATCACTTAGTATCATGATGCCTTCGGCAGAGGGAAATAAAAATAATGTCTGATTTAGAACCAGAATTTCAATGGCAATGATTTTGCCTGCAAATACAGCGAGCTGGGGCAAGGTTTCATCATCCAGCGACAGATAATGATTAACGGCTATTTCCAGTGCAGAGGTGAGCGATTGCGGCAGTATCATAATGTTTAGAATTTAAATGCTTTGTGCAGTGCAACAATGCCGCCTGTTAAGTTTTGAAAACTGACTTTTTCAAAACCGGCTTGCAGCATCATGTTTTTTAATGTGTCCTGATCCGGATGCATGCGTATCGATTCGGCAAGGTAACGATAACTTTCCGCATCATTGGCAATCAGCTTGCCAATGATGGGTAAAATTTTAAACGAGTAGGTGTCGTAAAGCGGAGACAACCCCGGTGCTACCGGTTTGGAGAATTCAAGTACCAGTAAACGTCCACCCGGTTTTAGTACACGAAATATAGAAGCCAGTGCAGCGTCTTTGTCAGTGACATTTCGCAAGCCAAACGCCATGGTAATGCAATCAAAATAATCATCCGGAAACGGCAGGCATTCGGCATTGGCCTGTACATAACGTACATTGCCTGTAATGCCGTGATCAATCAGGCGTTCGCGGCCCACGCCGAGCATGGACGCATTAATGTCAGATAAAACCACTTCACCGGACGCGCCCACCATGGACGCCATTTTCATGGCCAGATCACCGGTACCACCCGCCAAATCCAAAGCACGCTGCCCTGCCTTCAGGCCAGTTTGTGCCAGGGTAAAGCGTTTCCACAGGCGATGAATGCCGAACGACATTAAATCATTCATCACATCATATTTGTTGGCAACAGAATGAAATACGCCGGCAACGCGTTTAACTTTTTCTTCCAGCGGAATTTGCGTGAAGCCAAAGTGGGTTTTGTCCTGGCTCATAAGCTTCGAATCCGGGTTCAGTAGCGGCGGAACCGTAGGATAGCATGGGTCGAGCAGAAGCTCTTAATGCGAAAACGGATTGCGGAAAATCTCGCTGGAATAGCCAGGAGTTTTGGTGGCGGCAGGTGCCGTTACAGACTGGACAGAATCGGATGTGGCCGATTTACACCGGGCTATTTCAGTGAACGCCTCGGATTCCGCGATATGACGAATATCAAAGCGCCTGTCGTAGGGGCGGTTTTGTGTGTGGCGTAGGCTGGTATCGATACGCAAAAAATAAGACTGGCCGTTGGCCGCATCAATAGTTATTTCATGATCACCGAGATAGCGATCAGCCAGATCGAGTTTTATACGGTGCTGGCCTGGGGGCAGGTGCAGAGTGTGATATTGATTATTACGGATGCTAAATACCGCCGTGCCATCCATTATGATGGGCGGCGTGACTAATATATTAGCCAGCGTATCCGGCCGATAAATATAGACGATCGCATCGGTTGCGGAAGTCGGCTCAGGATTAAATGTGGCAACTGCCGTGACACAGCCGGCTAAGCACCACAGTGTTGTTAGCAGTGCGGTGCATAACTTAATGACCGGCGTTACGTTTGGCACCGGCAGCTTTCATACGTTGTAAATAATTTTCCCACTTGGCTTCGTATTGCATGCCCAGGTCATAGAGATAAGTCCATGAAAACAGGCCGGTATCGTGGTTATCATCAAATACCAGTTTAATGGCATACAAACCCACCGGTTCCACCGCGGTGATGGCTACATCCTGTTTGCCGACTTGTAACTTATCTTCACCGGGCCCATGGCCTGTCACCTCGGCAGAGGGCGAATGCACGCGTAAAAACTCACAGGTGTATTTGAAGGCCTTACCATCATCGAATTCAATTTCCAGAACCCGTGATTTTTGGTGCAGATTAATATTGGTCGGTCTTGGCATAGCGGCTCCCAAAAAAGCAAAAAAATCAGGCGTGCATCATAACCAGCTTATAGACACGACACACCTTACAGAATGTAACGACTTAGGTCTTCGTCCTTCACCAGTTCAGCCAGGACACTATTAACATAAGCCGCGTCGATGCATAGCGACTGGCCATCTTTATCGGCAGCGTCGAACGACACCGTTTCCAGCAAGCGTTCCATCACCGTATGTAAGCGCCGGGCACCGATATTCTCGGTACGCTGATTCACTTCGAATGCCACGTTGGCAAGTTGCGCAATGCCATCATCGGTAAATTCCAGCGTAAAGCCTTCTGTTGCCAGCAAGGCCTTGTATTGCGTGGTGAGTGATGCGTCTGGCTCGGTCAGTATGCGCACAAAATCATGGGAAGTGAGGGCCTCAAGTTCCACGCGTATCGGCAACCTGCCCTGCAATTCCGGAATTAAATCGGATGGTTTGGCTAAATGAAAGGCACCGGAAGCAATGAACAATATATGATCGGTTTTAACCATGCCATAACGTGTAGACACCGTGCAGCCTTCAACCAAAGGCAATAAATCGCGTTGCACGCCTTCACGCGAAACATCAACACCCGAGTGCTCGCCACGGCGAGCGACCTTATCTATTTCATCAATAAAGACAATGCCGTTCTGTTCGGCGTTTTGCACCGCACGTACTTTAAGTTCTTCTTCGTTAATCAGTTTGGCAGCTTCCTGATCACAAAGAATTTTTCTCGCATCTGCAATACGTGTTTTGCGGTTTTTAGTACGGCTGCTACCCATGTTTTGAAACATGCTTTGTAACTGGTTAGTCATTTCCTCCATGCCGGGCGGTGCCATAATTTCAACACCTACGGGCGCAACATTCACTTCAATTTCAATTTCCTTGTCATCGAGTTCATTGCGGCGCAGTTTGGCGCGGAATTTTTCGCGGGTTGCAGATTCAACGGTTTCAGATTCACCAAATGAATTGCGTGGCGGCGGTAACAAGGCATCGAGTATGCGTTCTTCGGCGGCCTCTTCTGCGCGCTGGCGAACCTTGTCCATTTCCTGTTCACGCGTCATTTTTACGGCCATATCAATCAGGTCGCGAATAATGCTATCGACTTCGCGGCCAACATAACCGACTTCGGTAAATTTAGTGGCTTCCACCTTAATAAAAGGTGCATCGGCAAGTTTTGCCAGGCGGCGCGCAATTTCTGTTTTACCCACGCCGGTAGGGCCAATCATTAAAATATTTTTAGGCGTGATTTCATTGCGCAGTGATTCATCCACCTGCTGCCGCCGCCAGCGATTACGCAATGCAATGGCTACGGCACGTTTGGCCGCATCCTGGCCAACAATATGTTTATCCAGTTCATGAACAATTTCGCGGGGAGTCATAGCAGACATATTATGAATTAATTTCTTCAATGGTTAGGTTGCGATTCGTGTAAATACAAATGTCGCCGGCAATGTGTAAACTTTTTTCCACAATTTGCCGTGCCGATAATTCCGTGTTATCGAATAAAGCGCGTGCGGCGGCCTGGGCATAGGCACCACCGGAACCAATGGCCAGCAAGTCATCCGCTGTGTCGATCACATCACCGGTACCGGAAATAATTAACGACGCCGTATGGTCTGCCACAATCATCATCGCCTCCAGGCGACGCAAGGCGCGGTCGGTACGCCAGTCCTTCGCCAGTTCCACCGCGGCACGTTTCAACTGGCCATTATATTTTTCCAGCTGGCCTTCAAAACGTTCAAACAGCGTGAATGCATCGGCGGTCGCACCGGCAAAACCCACCAGTACCTGATCTTTAAACAAACGCCGCACCTTAATGGCATTACCTTTCATCACCGTATTACCCAGACTCACCTGCCCGTCGCCGCCAATCACCACAGAATTGCCGCGACGTATAGAAAGGATGGTGGTGCCATGCAGGGTGGTTTGCATGTTGGGAGTTCCTGGTAATTTGAGGGGCGTATTGTACATGATGCACGGTGAGCAGGTGACACCTGCTCATTTATCTCCCTCCCCCTTGGGGGGGAGGGTTGGGGAGAGGGGTGCATTTGTTGTGATGATTACTGGAATTTATTTTTGATCTGAAAATCCCTTTTTCGCCTACTGGCGAGTCACTTCTTTTGTGTGGCCAAAAGAAGTAACCAAGAAAAGGCCACCCCGGTCGCGTTGGCCTTCGGCTTCCCTCGCAGCAGTAGTTTTGCTTCAAGGCCGTCTTGATGCGCCATCCGGGCTTATCAAGACTAAAACGCACTTCATCGCTGCGCATTCCATGCTCCGCTAGATGAAGGCCAGCCATACACATCCGTGTGTATGGCGCTCGCAATATATTGCTCACCCCTGTACATTTTATCTTGGCAAAAGCCACTCTGCGAGGCAACGCTCAAGGGGATGCAGAATCAAAAGAACCTGCAAAAGCCAAAGCTAAAAGCAAAGACTCGATACCGGTTTTTGGCTTTGGTTTCCTGTGGCGTTTCCATAACTGTACGTTCTAATTTGGGATTGCTTATCTAAAAGCAGTAGCCTTATGATGTGCCACACTATTTACGATTTTCCAGCTAACCCAATGTTAGGTTCTATAAATAATATGGATATACCATCATTAGAAGTTGTTTATTATCCCAAGCCTATACCATCCGGCCCGGTATCTCTTACTTTTATGGGGCTAATATTCGACAAAATACATTTCCCTCGTGTTTACTTTCCACATGATAATTATGACCTGAATGAGGTTATTAAAGAAGCTGAAAGGTTAGAAAAATTAGAACGCATTGATTACAACACTGCGGTATTAATTGGTTCATTGCGCTTTCTACCAATTGCAAATCAATTAAGAGAATTTTGCTATTTTACTGGTAAGGAAAGCGAAGCTTTCGGTGATGACGAAAAAGGTACTGACGAAATAATAAAAGCATTAGATGAAGAGTTATTTGGGCCGCCAAAGAAAAACTTTATACCAATATATGAAAAAAATTATGTTAAAGGTTTGCCTGGCAATGAAAGCTCAATACATTATCCAGGTTCTCTTCAATATCCAGCAAATGCATTAATCTATAGCGCCAAGCATGACATTCCACTTATCAATGATGATCCGCATATGCCTGTGCCAGCACGAGGTGGCGACAGCCCAAAAAATAATTCTAAATTATTAGCAACAATTCTAGCTATGGAATGCGCTAGCTTTGTACTGCCTAAGTTGAAACCCTTGAATCCGCAAGAAATTTTAGAAATGCGACATGAACTATCTGATTATTTAGTGCCTTTCAGATTAAGCGTATTAAGACTCGCAGGAGAACTCAATAAAGCTATTACTACTGAAGGTAAAAGTGAAGATGTCATACAGGCAGCTAAATTTCTCGTTGAAACAGAAGTGCAGCCATCTCTTATTGAGCTTCAAAATATAATCAATGCGCCAAGCAAAAAATGGTACTACCGTGCATTTGATGCAGCTAAGCAAGTGCCTGAGCTAGCTACAGCGTATGCAACTATGCCACCAAATCTGGCTATTGCAAAAACACTAACCGCAATTGGCAATATACTAGTTGATATACATGCAGAGCAGGCAGAAAACGAAGCTAAACGTTCCGGTATGTATTATTTGTTAAAATTAAAAGAAGCAAATGAATAAAAAACCTAACAAACACATCAACCAGACAAAAAGGACGCACGGCGTAAAAATCAGCCCGTGCACCTTTTTGCCGGTTATGTAAGCGTTATGTTTTTAGGGGATTCCATGCAGTAAACGTAGGGTGCAATAAGCGCAGCGCATTGCACCAATTGATTTTATCTGGCGCAATGCCCGTGATTATTGTGCAATAAAAATAGTACAGCCAATTAATTTGAACCGCGTGGGCACAAAAATGTGCCCACGCTACTTGGCTAATTGAGAAAGCTGAAGAATTTAGAATGAATGTGCAAGTTAATTGGCGCGAAAATTTCGAAGAGCTGGCTGCTGGCGAGTATTTTATTGCTGTCAGATATCC
>JANOOU010000288.1:0-8600 GCA_031421475.1 Gammaproteobacteria bacterium
AAACACACGCCTTCATGGTGATTGGACCCGGTAATTTTTTCCAGCTCTTCATCACTTACAAAACGATAAACCAAACGCTGCTCTGCACAAAATTTCATGACCGCACCGAATTTCGGTGCAATACGTTCACTGAGATACACCTTCACCAACAACACCCGTCGTTGCTCAAATAATTTGAGGCAGGCATTGATGCCGTAAATTCGGCACTCTTCCCGCTTTTGTGCGCGCAAATCAAAATCTTGATCTTCTCGCTCACGTATAGGCAGTTTTTTTTGCGGTCCGGTTTCTTCGTGCTCCTGCCGCGTACGCGCTTTGGGTGATCGATCAGGACTTGAGCGATAGGATTTTTTAACAGGGCCTTTATTTTGCATGACGATGCCAGACTCACTTATATAATTGCTACGGATGACGATCCAAAAGAATCACCACAACTTTACCGGGGGCTACGAAATTTTATGTGTCGGGAAAAAATAAACACGACATATCACTCACATTCAAAACCTGACATAGAACGCGTATCTCCAAAAAAATTAATTCTTTACTATCGATAACCCACCGGTATCAGGAACCGGTGCCGCCACCATTTTCTTCGGCGTTGACAGGTCTGTGCCGAGTGGTGCCAGGGTTAAACCGCTTAGGTCCGCTATCGGGGCTTGAATCACCTGCTTCGATTGATTTAAGTCACTACCCACCGGCGCAAGACTGGCCAACATAGCTGTAATGGAATCGGCGCTCACACGTAAAGGCGCGGTTTGTGGCGGCGGCGATGCATTTGACACCACCGTTTTTTTTGTGGGCGCGGGGCTAGCCGCCGGTTTGACGGCCGCTTCGGCTACAGCAGCCGGTTGCGCCAGATTGCGGATTTCACAAATCGCACCGGCGGACTGCATGGCCGCCTGATATTTCAGCGCCATTTGTTGATCTAAGCCCTTCTTGATGACGACCGGATTCCCGGAAAACAAATGGGCAACCCGGGTTGTATCGGTTTTAAAAATCGCAGCTACCCTGGCTTTTACTTCATCCAGCAGCACCCCCGGCACAAGCTGTCCTGCAAATATCACTTCAAAGTTTTCGTTGCTCATAAACACCTGCCTGCGATTACTGAAACTATAATCAGCGTATGATTCGACCAGCAAAGTATAAGGCACAATCACAATAATGAAAAAGCAAAGTATAACAACACGCATCACACCCCATGGACGCCTCGACATTCTGTCACGACAGGAAGTCAATCAACTGGTGCACACCAGTGAAGAAGGCGGCTGTTACGATATTTATCGCCGCTGCTCACTGGCTGTATTAAATGTAGGCAGCGCGATGGATGATGCCAAGACGGTACTGGAACAGCATAAGGATTTTGATATTCGTGTCATTCAACAGGAGCGTGGTATAAAAATCGAAGTTATCAATGCGCCCGGCAGCGCATTTGTTGATGGCAAAATGATCACGGGTATCCAGGAGCACCTATTCTCGGTGCTGCGCGATATAGTTTACAACCGCAACGAAATTGAGGGCCGTAAAAAATTTGACCTGAATTCTCAGGATGGCATTACCAATGCCGTGTTCCATATTTTACGCAATGCCAATATTCTGGTTCCAGAGAAAGATCCGAATCTGGTTGTATGCTGGGGTGGCCACTCTATCAGCCGCGTAGAATATGATTACACCAAAGAAGTAGGGCATGAGCTGGGTTTACGTGGCCTGGATATTTGCACCGGATGCGGCCCGGGCGCCATGAAAGGCCCCATGAAAGGCGCGACGATTGCCCATAGTAAACAACGAACCTATAACGGCCGGTATATTGGCATCACCGAGCCCGGTATCATCGCGGCGGAATCACCGAACCCTATCGTTAACCAACTGGTGATTTTACCCGATATCGAAAAACGTCTTGAAGCCTTTGTACGCACTGGCCACGGTATAGTCGTGTTCCCCGGTGGCGCAGGCACGGCGGAAGAAATTCTGTACATTTTGGGTATTTTATTACATCCCGATAATACCAATATTCCCTTTCCTGTCATCTTTACCGGCCCGGCCAGCAGTGAAGAATATTTTCGCCAGATACACCATTTTATTGAATTAACACTGGGCTTCGAAGCACAACAACGTTACAAAATTATTATCAATGATCCACAACTGGTTGCGCAGGAATTAAAAGCTGGCATGGAAGCGGTACGTGATTTTCGTCGGGCCAATTCCGATGCTTACAATTACAACTGGATACTCACTGTTGCCAATGATTTCCAGATACCGTTCAAACCCACCCACGAAAATATGGCCAAACTTGAATTACATAAAAACATGGAGCGCCATCTACTGGCCGCAAACCTGCGCCGTGCATTCTCCGGAATCGTCTCCGGCAATGTAAAAGAAGACGGTATACGCGCTATTGAGGAATATGGGCACTTTGAAATTCATGGTGAAAAGGGCATGATGCACTCACTCGATAGATTGCTGGAATCATTTGTCAAGCAACAACGTATGAAATTACCGGGCAAGGCTTATACACCCTGTTATAAAATCGTCACGTGAACATTATCAGTTGATAAACCGTCATGTAATCGCGATTTATGGCTTGTTTTATGCTGATTTTTTGCACTCCAGGGTTTATACTCACGGCAGAATAACAATTACTTGAGGGCAGTTTATACCGGGGATTCAATATGGATAGAACACTACCTGTACCACTCATACTCACCCTGGATAATTCCGGACGACCCATCGACTGGCTACACTGGCAAGAAGCCGTCACACTTTATGTGCGCGAACAAGTTGCCTGGACTGCCAGTGAAAAAACCATTCGTATAGTTGGCGGCACCAATCAGTTCACGGGCCTGCAATCTTATATCGATCTCAGTACCATCATTGCGGTACGCGGCGCCCTGGCGAAATACAACCAGGACAGCATTCCACCGCTTACCAATCGCGCTTTATTTGAACGCGATCGCCACACTTGCCTTTATTGCGGCAGTAATTTCAAAATCTCCCTCTTAACACGTGATCATGTTCTGCCCAAAGCAATGGGCGGAAAAGATAACTGGGGCAATGTAGTCACAGCATGCAAGGCCTGCAATGTTCGCAAAGGCTGTCGTACACCGGGCAATGCACACATGCCCTTGCTGGCCTTACCCTATGCGCCCAATAAAGCTGAATCCATGATACTGGCCAACCGTCGCATACTGGTCGATCAGATGGATTTTTTACGCTCGCATGTACCCCATGACCGCCGCGACAGCTTTAACTAATCACGCATTAACAGCTTGTTGATTCACTTCGTTAACTACCTGCACAAGCGCCGTATTTTTCAGCAATAATTGTTTGTAATACATAAAAAATTTTGGGTTCAATCGTAGCCATTGAAACCATACCCGCCAACTCATCTGACCGATTCGCCAAACATGTAAAGCCATTACGCTGTCCTGCTGTTGCAGGAACACTTCGGTTACAGTTTCAGTTTGGTATTATTGCGTCACTCATTCTGGTTAACAGCTCAATCCGCATGCAAGTCTATTTCATACGTCACGGGCAGACCAACTACAATTTATTACATCTATGTAACGATGTCATTGAAAAACCAGTAGCACTCACCGAACAGGGGAAACGACAGGCCATAGCGGTCGCAGAAAAACTACAGTCGGTTTAATTTGATAAAATAATTGTGTCTGAACTACCTCGCACCCGCCAAACCGCTGACATCATTAACCATACCCGGCAAGTGCCAATACTCACACAGCCACTCATTAACGACATACGCTCTGGCTACGACAGCCAACCCGTTGCCGAATACCAGCACGCTATTTCACATGATCGCATGCGCGCTTGCGTTAACGGGGGAGAATCGTTATTGCAGCATAAACAACGCGTACTTAAATTTATACACTGGCTCCAGCAGCAACAAGACGAGTGCGTACTTGTTATTGCGCATGAAGAAACTTTGCGTGTGTTTAAAGCCGTGTTTGAGTCGCTGGATGATACCAGCATGATTGATCTATCTTTTGACAACTGTGCCGTGTTGCATTATTCACTGGAAAATAATTCTCAGGCATAAAAAAGCCCGGTCTTGCCGGGCTTTTTACAAATCTCATCGAGCTAAGACACCTCTGAATAAGTCAATTCCATAAATCAAAACTTTTGATCACACCGCTGCGCGCGGGCATCATAATAACGTTCACAGGTGTAGGCATCGCCACCGCGGGCATAACACTGACCACGTTGCTGGTAAGAATATTCACGGCAGCTGCCCCATGAATCCGTTAGCTGCATCACTTTCGCTGCATGCTGATCCTGGCGGTCTTTTTTACCGGCCCATGGATTGCTGTTTAATTTTTGAAATGCGCTGTCATCTACCGCGCCAAACTGGCTTGTAAATTCAGTATCCAGTTTTTTCTTTTCCCAATCCGTCAATTCATGCTGCTTAATGGTTTTGCTTGCAAAAATGTCATCTGCAGCCAATACAACAGAAGGCTGCGCTGTTAAAGCACCTATAAAAAAAACTGAAAATAGTCGTAAAAAGTTCATGATAGCTTCTCAAAAGTATTAATAATCTCCGCACACTGAAAATACGCTCGCAGATCATCCTGCGGATGTAAGCGGTTCATACAACGAGGTGTGCGCCTTGCGCCAGAGAACCTGGCAGACCGTTAATCATTTGATGGGACAAACCGAGCGATCGGTTATGTGGCACGAATTATATACACGAATCAACAACTTGACAAATTTCAGCGTTTACTTATATAACAACCACTTAGTAGTCAGGCTCACACAATCAGGTTATACCGCCGGTCAGGGTGCTGGCCACTCTACAACGGATCCGACCAAAATTTGTTAATGCCAGACGCCAAATACTTGATGGGCAGTTGGCGCCGATTCTTAATATCATCCTCCTCGCCTCCTATCCGAACCTACGGTCACAATTATGGAACGCATACTTGAAATTCGCGATGTCTGTACCACCCCGTCCCAGTTACTCAGATGCCTGGCGTTTGCCCGCTATCTCAAAATTTACAAAGAAGTATTTATATGCTCACCTGAATAATCTGTCACAAAAACCTTGTGATTATTTATGGCCATGCCGTGCCTCCTCGGTGCGGTATTTTTTATGTTCCGTTCAAAACTCATGGCCTGATATACTTGCCGACCATTTTTTGGAGAGTCCAATGTTAAAAGTAAACGAATATTTTGATGGCAAGGTTAAGTCAATTGCACTGCAAACCGCTACTCTGCCCGCAACGGTGGGTGTGATGATGCCGGGTGAATATGAATTCAATACCGGTAAAAAAGAAAACATGCAGATTATTACCGGTGCACTCACCGTATGCCTGAATGACAAGGACTGGCACACCTATAAAGCGGGTGCCAGCTTTGATGTACCTGCCAACTGCAAATTTCAGCTCAAGGTCAGCTGTGATACTGCCTATCTTTGTATCTTTGGTTGATGACATGACACTGCTGGATTTGCTGGGCTTGTCCGCTGGATTTCTGACAACAATTTCATTTGTACCGCAGATTGTTAAAACCTGGCGCAGCAAGTCAGCAGACGATATTTCCACCAGCATGTTTGCTCTGTTTTCTCTGGGCCTGATACTGTGGCTGATTTATGGGTTTTACCTGCAATCCCTGCCCATCATTCTCGCCAACTCCATCACCCTGGTTTTAACAGCTATTATTTTGATATTAAAATATCACTACGCATTCAAACGGAATCAATAATGCCGTTACCCGTTTGTACAGCATAACCACCCACATGAATTACCGTAATGGCATCCGTTGTTTTTTCCACACGGATGTCTATTAGACTTTTTCGCTGGCCACCACCACCACGTTGTATCACCGTATTATATAAACCCGCTGGCATGGCACCGAACAAATACACCCCCATGGCTGGCGCCGCTGAACCCACTGGCGGGTCAGATCCTTCTGTAATATGCCTGCCCAATAAACGCAATCGGTAGTCTGCCGCATCAACAGCCGCTGCCTTACAGCATACGCATATGCGTGATGCCAATGTTGCAACAAAAGATGTCGTCCATTTATTGATATTAAAACGAGCGGCATTAAAAGCATCTATAGATTTTACGGGCACCACCAAATAGTCGCCACGACAACTCACCAGCATGGGGCGCATATCGCCTTGTTCAATTGCCTTTTCATCAAGATGTATAATTTCACCCAGTTCTTTACTTGAAGGCACAAACTCATCGACGCGATAGGGCGACTGAACCGAGAACTTAATTCTGGTTTCACCCAAAACAGACTCTATGCTAATACGCACCGCCTCATCATTTAACTGCAATTGAAGTGTTGTTGTATCTGCCTGGCTCGCATGATGCAGCACATAACCGGCTGCCAATAACGGATGGCCAGCAAAATCCAACTCTTCCAGCGGTGAAAATATTCTTAGCCTGAGATCCGAAACAGCATCGGTAGCTGCACATATAAAAACCGTTTCCGATAAATTCAATTCGCGAGCCAGCGTCTGCATTTTCGCATCCGCCATGCCATCGGCATCTGGAAACACAGCGATCTGTGCGCCTTCAAATCGTATTTTTGTAAACACGTCGATAATATAATATTTATGCATTCTGTCATTTATCCAAAAAATAAAGCCCATCAGCTCTGATTGAAATAGCGCTGTAAATATTCCTCGAATGACACGCTGGTATCGGCTTCAAGCAGCGCTTGCTTATCTAATGATGCCTGGGACAGATCATCATAGTACCTGCGTTGCTCGGCAGTTAACTCAACCTGCTTGAAGTAATCAAAGTACTGTTGTGACATGCGCCTGGCAAAATGATAGAACCCTTCTCCGCGATCACGCATGGCTTTCAACATGCGTGCAGATGGCGTCAATTCCGGATCTATAATTTTTTCACACTGCTCTGCCAGGGCATCCATATAAGGGCTGCCCTGATGGGTGCGGTCAAGTAATTCACAAACGCCTTTCATGTCATCACATATTTCCAGCGCCCACTGCTTTAACGAAATCGGTTGTGCATTTCGTTGCAAGATTAATTTCGGATCTCGCCCAAAATGCGCAACATCCAGTTCATTTTTATCAATTTCACCTTGTTCGGCCTGACTTATTTTCGGGCTATCCTGAATCAAACAATACACCATCAGGGCTTCAATGAATTTCATTTGTGTGGCATTAATGCCCAAAGGCTCAAATGCATTCACATCCAGTGATCGCAATTCTATATAACGCACACCACGCCGTTTTAATGCCATGGTGGGTTTTTCATAACCCTCAAGAATCTGTTTAGGTCTGACAGTGCTGTAATATTCATTTTCAATTTGCAAAATATTGGCATTGAGTTGGCGATACTCGCCCGCTACTTTTACACCAATTTCTTCGTAATCTTTATACGGCGTATTAATCGCATGTTGCAAAGACTGAATATATGAATCCAGGTTATGGTAGCAAGCCTTGATACCGATCTCGTTTTCCTTGTTATTCTGATAACCAATATCACCCATGCGTAACGATGTGGCATAAGGTCCGTAATACGTATTCACATCGAACTCATGCAGACTGGTTGGCTTACCGCCAAGAAATGATTTGCAAATGGCTGGCGATGCGCCAAATAAATAGGGCACCAGCCAGCCAAATCGTTGCAGATTACGGATGATTGCAAAATATTGATCATCAATAAATTCACGTAAGGTTTGTGTATTGCCTTCAACCTGCTGGTACAGACGCCAAAAACTCTCGGGTAAGGAATAATTAAAATGCACACCAGCAATCACTTGCATCACCTTGCCGTAACGGTAACCTAAACCACGCCGGTAAATATGTTTCATCAAACCGGGATTTGAACTGCCATATTTTGCAATCGGCACACCGGCTTCGCCAGACAACACACAGGGCATGCTGGTTGCCCATAACAATTCATCTTGTAGATGACTGTAGACATAGGCCTGGGCATCCCGCAGAAATGCCAGCGCATCCGCACTGTGTTCAAACGGCGGCGTTACAAACTCCATCAAAGCTTCGGAGTAATCGGTGGTGATATAGGGATGCGTGAGGGCGGAACCCAAAGATAGCGGGTGTGGTGATTGTGAGAGGCCACCTTTGGGCGACACTCTCAAGGTTTCTTTTTCCAGCCCGATTAAACGCCCATCCAGCAAATGCTGGGTATCGGTTTTAACAAGGCGATCCAGTCGGCGTTGGGCAAGTTTATGCAAGCAAGTTCCAGGGGGGAAAGTAAGACGGACGTCTGAAGTCTATCGCAAGCACCCTCGGGGCTCAACCGTAAAATAAAACAGGGATATTGCGTGGCCTTGATACCTGTCAATTGTCAGGTTTTTCTAATCTGTATGCTCTGTTCAACAAAATACCCACACTATATATACGGAGCGCCGTGAAAAACCGGATCAAATTACTGCTTAGCGGGTATGAGCTACAAGGGAAAAACCTGATGGCCGAAGAAGAGCTGACGGGCATGAACATTGACGAAGTGCTGACCCTGTTCGAGGCACCCTTCTGGAATGGTCTATATCACTGCTGGGCGGTTGAAAAGCACCATGTTAAAACACTGCAACCCCACTTGTTGCACCCGATTCAGCCGCAGCTATATGCTTATTTTCTTGAAGCCACCAAA
>JANOOU010000289.1:0-14823 GCA_031421475.1 Gammaproteobacteria bacterium
CACCGTACGAATTAATCTGGTTCAATAAAACAAATTACGTTTATGGGTGTTCATTTGCATTTTCTTTTAATCTTTAATCCGCAACCCGGTTTTCTTCAGGATTTTGCTGCTGAACAAGATGCTGTGGCCGCGATTGCGAGTGCCAAGTAAATAGTCTATGGCTAATACTTTTTCGCGGACTTCTTGTTTGCTGCGGCCATGCACCATGGCAAACAAGTTGTAGGGCCATTCCGGTAAAAATCGCGGGCGTTGATAACAATGGCTGACGAAATCGAGTGCGCCCACTTGTTGGCCAATGTCAGTAATATGTTCATCGGGTACATTCCAGACGCTCATGCCATTGGCAGTGAAACCGAGTTTGTAATGATTGGGTACGATGCCGGTGCGGCGAATAATGCCGCTGTCGGTCATGGCTTGTAAGCGCGTGATGACTTGATGTTGCGCCATGCCTAGTTGGGTTGCTATGGCAGCATAGGGTTCGGCCACCAGCGGCAAGCCGTGTTGTGTTAAGCGAATGATCCCGCGATCTATCTCATCGAGTTGCAACACGGCGTGAAAACTGTGTTGGTCTTTATTGTGAATATCACAACTAAAATGACTCGATGTTAAATTATAGTTTGCAGGATTGATTGGCATTTAAACCTCAAACTTCAGCTCAAGAAAATATTCTTCTTTCTTGGGCATGTTGTAGACCAGCAGTCCGGTTTGTCTTTCGATTTGTTTGATCACTTTTTTAATCTGTTCGGGTTTTTCGGTGGCAAGAACAAACCACATATTTAAGGCGTGCTCGCGTTGGTAGTTGTGTGCTACTTCAGCAAAAGCATTGACACAGTCGGCCACTTCATCAAATCGGTTAGGCGGTACTTTCATGGCGGCCAATGTTAAACCGCCACCCAGTTTTTCGGCGTTATAGAGTGGCCCAAAGCGGCTGATGTAACCTTCTGCCTGCAAGCGTTCAATGCGGATGATGATCTCGTCAACCGGTATATCGAGTTGTTTGGATACTATTTCCCACGGGTGTTCACCCAGTGGAAAACCACCTTGCAGATTATTGATAATTTTTTTATCCAGTGTGTGCAGGTTTTCATTCATGCCGTGCGTGCCTCGTCTTTTCCTAAATAGTTGTCGCGTAGCGACGCGGACTCTCCTCTCCTCTCGCGGGAGAGGATATGAAAATTAGCAATGATCATGCTTTGAGGCTAGCCAAGTTGTCATATCCGTTATTGTGACTAGAGTCGGATATGTGGTCGTGAATGTACAGGGCACCACGCTGTTTGTAACATTCGGTGCTGAATAATATGGCATGAGGAATGGCACCCACCTGGCAGGATGTAACCATTTGTTGCAAATTGTGTAATACATCGTCGCGATCATGGCCGTGTATCATGCAAAACAAATTATAGGGCCAGTCGGGTAAACGCCGCGGGCGGCGGTAACTGAGTGTTACAAATTCAAATTGTCCAAAACAATTTCCCAGTTCATCGACGCGTTCATCTGGCATATTCCACACCACCATGCCATTGGATTGATAACCGAGTTTGCGATGACGAACCACCACACCAAAACGTTTTATGTCGCCGCGTTCCCGCAAGGAGGTGATGTGTTGCATCACCTCCTGTTCGGTGCAACCAATCTGTTGTGCAATGGCGGCATAGGGGCGGCTGACTAATGGCAGGCCATGTTGCAATATGGCTATTAACTGACGCTCGTCAATCATGCATGGCCTCGTACTAGTTGCAACGGAAATCCAAGATCAATGTGGTAATCTTTTTCCATGGGCAGGGATAACAAGCGCAAGCCGGTTTGTTGTTCCATGTCCTGAAGTATGGTTTCCAGTCGTGCGCTATTTTCGGCGGTGACAACAAACCATAAATTAAAATGGTGTTCGCGTTTGTAGTTATGATTAACCGATGGGTAATGGCTGATGATATTCGCAATGGCCTGTAATTTATTTTCCGGTACCGCCATGGCAGCCAGGGTACTTACACCAATACGATGCGGCCGAAATACGGCACCGATACGGCTGATCACACCCTCTTTTTGCAAGACATCCAGCCATTCGATTAATTCGTTTTCTGTGATGCCGAGTTGCGATGCCATGTCAGCATAAGGTGTGGCCGATACCGGCAATGTATGTTGAAAGTCATTTAATAATTGCTGTAGCTGTTGCGGGCTGTGAACGGGATGGGTCATACGCTGCGCTCGTACTAATGATGACTGCAATGTATCGAAGTTGTGTCCATCATGTTTTGATCTAGGGCAAGATGAGAGGCGAATGGCGGTTTTGTACGGTGGGCACGCATGTGCCCACCCTGCACATTACAAACCAATCTGGTGGGCGCGGTTACTAAAAAATATACCGCTGGGTTTGTCCACCGGCAGTGAGCCGATTTTTTCAAAGGTGCGGGTGTTGTAAATATCCACCCGGTCTTCATCGCGTACCGATACCCATATCTGGTCACCGCGCGGTGTGAATTCCATGTGCAGCACGGCCTTGCCGGGTGTGATGGTTTTTATGACTTGCTGTGTCTCTACATCTATGACTTGTACTGTATCGTTATCCGGGTGGGCAAAGTTTACCCAGAGATGACGATTGTCGGGCCGCGCTATAACAAAAATAGGCTGGCCATGAACCGGTATGCTGCCAACTTGTTGCCAGGTATTTTTATCGGCAATTAACACTTCATGCTGGCCCACGGCGGGCATGAAAATTTTGTCACCGGCGGTGGTCCAACCTTCGAGATGCGGCATTTTGAAAACCGGTAAGGGTTCGCGGCCACGCCCATAGTGATTGAGTATGCGTTTAACGCCGTTTTCCGGGCGCCATAAATCGAGCAATGCCATACCATCTTCGCCAAATAATCCGGCGATGTAATAGTGACCATCGGGTGTCAGCAAGGCATCGTAGGGCAGGGCACCGATGTTTTTGAATTTCGTGATAATCGGGTTGCCAGTGTTTTTCATATCAATAATCCAGATTTCACCGGCATCATACAACGTGACCACAAATTTCTGATCGGGCACATCAATCAGTCCAACGGTTTTGGATTGTTGATTGTCGCCATAGCTGGCGGGAATATCGGCGACCTGTTCCAGTGTTTCAGCATCAAAAATTTTCACGCCACCGGGCGTGTAATTGGCGACGGCAATGAGCCTGCCATCCTGTGATATGGCGCCGCCGA
This sequence comes from Gammaproteobacteria bacterium, assembly GCA_031421475.1. Lineage (GTDB taxonomy): Bacteria > Pseudomonadota > Gammaproteobacteria > SZUA-229 > SZUA-229 > JACPVK01. Next base: position 3,183 of record JANOOU010000289.1, read on the forward strand.
TGCTGTTGCCCGCTTGCATCACACGTTTAACAATTTTTTGCGCGAGTAAATCGATTTTGGTGAGGCCGCCATCGCGGCCAAAAATATAGACGTATCGCGCATCACGCGAAAATACCAGCGAGGCGTGCGATAAATCACCCAGACCTTCCACTTTTGCCAGTGAGGTGTTGTGGCTGTGCTCGACAATTTGTACGCGGCCCATGGCGCGTTCAATAATGACACCCAGGTCGCCGGTGCCACGCAGGGCTTGGGTGCTGCATGATGCGGTTAACAGGGCGATGAAAATAATTAGATAATGCATTTTATGTCCTTGTGCTGTTGTGTAGGAGCGGGCTACCTGCCCGAGACTGTATTTATTAAAAGTTCAAGTTAGTAAATGAACGCAAATAAAACCTGATTAATATTTTTCTCATTTGCGGACTTATGCTTCTAAACAAAGTCGCGGGCAGGTAGCCCGCTCCTACAGCGATTAGTTCTCGTTTTTGCGTAATTGTTTAACAATAAATGCTGCATCATCGTAAGTAAGCAATGATTTCCACGCGGGCATCGGTGTGCCGGGCCGACCTTCGAGTATGGTGAGTATTAGCATGTCGTCGGGCTTATCCTTGAGGATGTCTGGTAATAATGCCGGGCCGAGGCCACCTTTTAATGTCATGCCGTGGCAGGATCCACAATCTTGCGTCAGCAGGGTCACTAATTGTTGTTGACGTTGCGTGTCAACATCGGCGAATGATGTGGTTGAAAATAAAAACAGCAACAGCCATCTGTTTTTCATTGTGTTACATGCACAACACCGGTCATTTCAGGATGTGGACCGCAGCGATAGGGAAAATCACCGGCCGTGGTGAATGATTTGTCGTACGTATCTTCGGGAAATAAATATTCGGGTTCTGGCTCACCCAGTGCTTCAAACCAGACATTGTGGTAACCGCGTTTTTCCTTGTTAATCCATTGCACGGTGGTGCCGCTTTTAATGGTGATTTCCTGTGGCACAAATTTAAAATTTTTTATTTCCACCGTAATGGTTTCTGCAGACCAGGCATAGATCGGCATAACAAAAATCAGCATGATGGCCAGAATAATGTGTGCAATAAAAATGTGTAGTTTCATATTTATCTGCCTTGTTGATGTGTTATCGGGGACCGACCCAGGGTCAGTCCCGGTTCAGGTTATTTACGGGCATTTATTTCCGATTCGGCATTATCTATGCCCAGCTTATAACCCAGTGACACATGGTGATAACGCGCATTGCTGTAATCATCGTGTATTGCAAAACCCAGGTTATAAATCTTGCCACTTTCGAGATTGATGTCGCCGGGTTTGCCGGTTTTCAGCGGGCGTTTTAATTCAACTATCCAGCTGCCATTTGTTAATGTGGCCTTGAATTCAACGGCTGCGCCATCATTGTTCACGCGCTCTTGCAACACATGCCCATTTTCTGCAATTTTTTCGCCGATTTTGTAGCGCATGATGTCCATATAGTGCCCTGCGTCCAGTGCCGATTTGATGTCGGCATCCGGTTTCAGCTTGTTCCAGCCACCCAGTGGATCGTTCTTTAATTCGATCTCGCTACGGCTTTCGCCCAGGTATTTGGTGACACCCTGACTGGCATATTGTAAGGCGGTGCCGGCAATGGCCGTTTGATCCGGCGCAAAGGGCATGCTGCGGCTATCGGCATGGCAAGTGCCCCAACAACCGGCACGGTCAGCATATTCCACATCATTTGTGGCCAGCATAATGGCGAGTTTTACCTTATTGGCAGGATCCATTTTGCCGCCATTGACGAAGGGTGCGGCGGCATGGTCGCCATCCGGCCATTGGAATCGCAGCAGCAGATTTTTGCCATCGTGTGCGGCCTGTACCTGTACCGGTATGAAGCCGCGTTTGCCGGGTATTAACGTGGGCTCTACACCTTCTTTGTTGCCGCTCACAATTTTGTGGCCCATGTCGCTGGCTTCTGCATCATGGCATTCGGTGCAACGGTCGCCCGATTTAAAGGCGCGGGCACCGCCGTGGTTACGGCCTAATACCCATTCCATAGACGTCTGGCCAGGATAAAACACGGTGATTTTTCTGGCAGGAATCGCGCTCCAGTTGATGCTGCCAGAGGATGTTTCCGCTGTGGTTTTCTCAGTGCTTTTTGCCGCAACGACGGACTTTATTAGCGCTTTGTCTATTGTCCCAGTTTTCACGGCGGTTGTGGACAACGCAGGTGTTGTAACGGTTGCTACCGCGGCCGGTGCTGTTACCGCCGGTGTTGCTGCTGTAGCGGCCGGTTCAGGCACGGTGTTTTCATTTGCCAGGGCCAACCAGGCGGGTGTTAAGGCGCGCTTATGATTTTCCAGCGGTTTTTCCAGTGCTTCCAGTTCGTTATCGCTTAGTTGATCGTGTACTTTTTTGTGCGCTATACCTTTATGGCAATCGATACAGGTATTGCCGGCTTGCATGGCGTTCAAATGTTGTTTCTGCGAACGGGGTTTCTGGCTCGCGGGATTCATGGAATCGAAATTGTGGCAGTTGCGGCATTCGCGTGAATCGGTTGTTTTCATGGCGCGCCATACATTTTTTGCCAGGCGTAAGCGGTTGGCATCGAATTTTTCAGGTGTATCGACTGTACCCAGAATTTTATGCAGCACTTCGTTACTGGCTTGTATTTTTCTCGCGACCTTATGTCCCCAGGGGTCCGGTACATGGCAATCTGAACAGGTCGCGCGTACACCACTGCGGTTGCTGTAGTGAATAGTGGTTTTGTATTCTTTATAAACGTTGTCTTCCATTTCGTGGCAGGAAATACAGAAGCCCAGTGTATTGGTGACTTCCATGCCGGTGTTGAATCCGCCCCAGAAAACCACGCCGACAATCATGAAAAATAACGCAGCACCCACGGTTGTACCGAGAATGATTTTTCGTGTGAGTAACTGACGGTACAGATCAAACATGCTTTTCTCCTGCCATGACACCTGAAATAGTTGCAGTAAACATAGAGACTGGTTGCTGCCTGGATATTGATGAATGTCAATATAATGTCGTATGGGGAACTATTTCTGCACAATCCTTAAGAGAAGTGAATTGCTTTTGACATGTATCAAGGTCGCTGTATTTGATGCTGGTGCATGATGCGCGCGTATTGGAATTAATAGTTATTTGCCAATAAAAACCATCATTACCTATTACTGGGGGTATCAAATGAAGATGTCATATTTTACCAAATCACTGCTTGCATTTGCGGTTGCAACTGCATTAAGTGGTGTGGTTCAGGCCGCAGAAACCACAGCAACCGCAGCAACCGCGCCAACGATGACGGCAGAGCAAAAAGTTAAAGCATCGCAAATTTATTTTGAGCGTTGTGCAGGCTGCCATGGGATTTTACGTAAAGGCGCCACCGGTAAAAATCTGGAGCCAGTTAATACAATAAAGCTTGGTAGCAAGCGTTTGGATAAGATCATCAGCTTGGGCACAGACGGTGGTATGGTGAATTTTGATGACATTCTGACTAAAGATGAAATTGCGTCGATGGCGAATTACATCCAGCAAACACCGGATGTGCCACCCGAGTGGGGCATGAAGGAAATGATGAACAGCTGGAAGCTGGTGGTGAAGCCGGAAGATCGTCCGAAAAAACCGTTGAGCAAAATTAATCTCGACAATGTGTTTTCGGTAACCTTGCGCGATTCCGGTGAAGTGGCATTGATTGATGGCGATACCAAGCAGATCTGGGGCATAGTAAAAACCGGTTATGCGGTGCATATTTCACGTTTGTCTGCATCAGGTCGCTATATTTATGTGATTGGTCGTGATGGCAAGCTCGATTTGATTGATATGTGGTTTGAAAAACCCACGGTTGTCGCAACCATAAAAATTGGTATTGAAGCGCGTTCTGTCGATACCTCCAAGTTTAAGGGTTATGAAGATAAATACGCGATTGCCGGTGCCTACTGGCCGCCACACTATGTCATTACCGAAGGTGACACGCTCAAGCCGCTGAAAATTGTTTCAACTCGCGGCATGACGGTAGACGGTGACTATCATCCTGAACCCCGTGTTGCTTCTATTGTTGCATCAGAAAATAAACCGGAATGGGTTGTTAATGTGAAAGAAACCGGCATGATCCAGTTGGTGGATTATTCAGACATCAAAAATCTGAAAACCACGACTATTGAGTCTGCAAAATTCCTGCACGATGGCGGTTGGGATTCAAGCAAACGTTATTTCCTGGTGGCTGCCAATGCGTCGAATAAAGTGGCTGTAGTCGATACCCATACCGGCAAGCTGGCGGCACTGGTGGATACCAAACCCAAGCCGCATCCGGGCCGTGGTGCAAACTTTGTGCACCCGCAATTTGGACCGGTGTGGGCAACATCGCATCTGGGTGCAGACGTGATTTCACTGATCGGCACGGATCCTGAAAAACATCCGGCTCAGGCGTGGAAAGTAGTTGCCGAATTAAAAAATCACGGCGCCGGTTCCTTGTTTGTGAAAACCCATCCCAAGTCAAAAAATCTGTGGGTGGATGCACCGCTGAATCCGGAGCCCGAATTGGCTGAATCGGTTACAGTGTATGACATTAGTGATTTGAATAAGGCACCGGAAGTTATTAACATTGCCAAGCTGGCGGGGTTGCCTGAATCCAAAGCGGTCAAACGTGTCGTGCATGCGGAATATAATGCCGCAGGCGATGAAGTCTGGTATTCAATCTGGGCAGGTAAAACCGAACCTTCAGCCATTGTGGTGATGGATGACAAAACGCGCAAATTGAAGATGGTGATTAAAGATCCGCGTTTGATCACGCCTACCGGCAAGTTCAACGTGCATAACACACAGCATGATGTTTATTGAACAATTAATAACGATCTTGGTGTAACCTTCAGCCAGTGCAGCAATGCACTGGCTTTTTTTATTCTAAACCGGATTGCTGGCGATCTGAATTACGGAGCCTCTTAATAAGTCAGAGGTTCCGCATGGCGCATGGTTGTGCCATTATTTTCAATCACGCAAGTTATTGAAAATGGAGCCATGAAAAATAAACAGGAGGTAAAAATCATATTTTTATTTTTCGTGCTCTGAGAACGCCAGAGTCTGCCCCGAACTTGATCCGGGGATGGCGTTATTCAGGGCTTTCTTAGCAGTTGTCGCCGCAGCCAAACAAATGTTTGTCGCGAATCATTTTTGCCACCACCGGTGGCACGCATCGTTCCCACTCGGTTTTGCCGGCGCGAATCTGGGCGAGTATTTCGTGGGAGAAAATACTCAATAACTCGCTGCGTATCCCGTGTAAACCTTTGATAAATCCGTTGTCGTAGAGATAGGCAAACAAATGGCGTAATGGGGGTGACGTTTGAAAGTTATCAACAGTGATCAGCGATTTTTTATCTTCACCTAAGGACGGACATACATACATACGCAAGTCGTATTTAAAGAGTTTGCCAAAGGCTTCGAGTATGCCGCCTGGAAGTTCGTTGTAATACTTTTCGTCGAACACTTCCCGCAAGGTAGGTATACCCATAACTACACCCATGGGTTTCTGGGTGTAGCGGAATAAATACGCCGCTAACCGATAATATTCGCCGAGGCTGGATATCATGACATTTTTGCCCAGGGCGCAGAGTATTTCGGTGCGGTGCAGAAAGTCTGCCACATCAATATCACTGGTACCGCTGCCGCGTAAATTGTGTAAGGTCATTTCAGATAAAATCAGCACTTCATTGTCATTAATTTCACGTTCGGTAACAAATTGCGTGCGTGCGCATTCCAGCATGTTCATATTTAAATTGGTTGGCGGACGAAAACGGCTGCGTTCAATTAACACCGCTTTTTTGTATAGGGCCTCCGCCGGGTGAACTACATGGCCATCGGCAGTGAACATGGCAGACGGGGACAAACCTTTTTGCACCAAACGCAATGCCATCAAACGGTTATCAACATCGGCAAAAATCGGGCCGGAAAATTCAATCATATCGATTTCAACCAGCTCGGTGTACCAACCATCCATTAAAGATTCCATCAGCCGGTCCGGATCATCGTGGTGATAGAGTGCGCCATAAATCAGGTTTACGCCGAGTATGCCGAGATTTTCCTGATCCTGAATGCTTTCCTTGCCGCGCAGATGTACGTGAATAACAATTTGCGAAGGCTCACTGCGTGGTGTGGTTTGAAAACGAATGCCGAGCCAGCCCTGGCCTTCATCGGTACGCAAAAAACTGCGCGCCGCAACCGTATTGGCATACGCAAAAAAATTCGATTCTGCACCGCGGTGGGCATCGAGTCGTTCCACCACCAAACGGTATTCATGATCGAGCATGGTGCCGAGGCGCTCGCGGCTGACATAACGCGGTGACGTGCCATAGATGGCATCGCTGAATTTCATATCGTAGGCCGACATGGCCTTGGCGATAGTGCCCGCCGCGCCGCCTACTCGAAAAAACCAGCGTGCGGTTTCCTGGCCTGCACCAATTTCGGCGAGAGTGCCGTACTGGGCTTTGTCGAGATTAATTTCCAGGGCTTTTTGATGCGTGTCTTTTACAGTGTGCTCGATCGTCATTTGCAGGGGACTCTCCGCAGGGAAAATGGCTGTGCTGAATTTGGGTTTGGTGTGAGTTGATAGTAGTGCAGAATTGATGGATTGGAGGGTTGATGCAAGGTAATGCAGGGGTAGCACGATAAATTCCAAAGTTGTGCTTCGCACAACATATCATATCCAAGATGCGCTTCGTGCTTCAGTACCTTCTACATATTATCAAGATCTTGGTTGTAACCGGCGGCGTTTAATACGATGTAATTAAATCCAGTTTTTTTGCGCGGCTAAAACCTTTGATTTGTGCTTCACGCTTGCTGGCACTGCTGCGATTGTCATGAGTTTCGGAATAGACAATCTGTACCGGTAATCGGCAACGTGTGTATTTGGATGCCGTGCCAAGATTATGGGCGGCGATCCGTTTTTGCAGATTATTGGTAATGCCGGTATAAAACGTATTATCGGCACATTGCAGCAGATAACAGTGCCAGGTATTTTGATTGGTAGTTAAGCCGCTCACGAATCGTACTAACCCACTTTGCCATCCAGCCGCGTCATTAAATAAAACGGTGCGAACCGCAGTACCCAGAGCGACATACAGGTTAGCCAGCTAACAACGGTAATAATCGTCAGGCTAAATCCGTAAACCGTGTGTATAGCCTGAATATCGGCGGCGATACGCAAGCACGCTGTCAGACTGATTCCCAAAAATAAATACCAGCTGGTTTTATCCAGCACCAGCGGTCTGCCAGAGTGGCCGAGCGATACACGCGATGCCATGGCGATCAACAATGACGACATGAAGCCAATCGTAATCGCATGCAAGGGTGCCTTGCCCAGAATTAGTTCCTCGTTAATGAGCAGATATAAACTTTGTACACTGAACAAACTTAAGCCCAGGCCCAGCCACAAAAATGCAATGTGCAAAACCGCCAGCAGGCTGTCAACAAAACTGCTTTTTAAATTCCATTTATAACTGTGATATAAAGCCATGCCAGCCAGTGGCAGATCCGCTACCCATAACCATTGGTATTGCGAATTAACATCCAGTACAAAATGCAGCACACACAGGCCTGCCATAAGGGGCAATGACCAGCGTGGTTGAATCACAGTGTAATCTTTAATCACAGAACTACTGAAAAACGGCAACATGCGGTGGCTAACAGTAAATAAAATCGGTAACAAAAATAACCACAAACCGGCTTGGAGTGAAATAAATAAAAAATCAATTTGATCGGTAATGATCCATACCAGAAAACAGGCAGCGCCTGCCCAGCCGAGTAGTAGTGCGGTATTAATCCAGGTTTCGTAGTTTTTGTTTTTTGCAGGTGCTGTTTTGTAAACGCGATACAAAGCATGAAAGCCCAGCGCCCAGCCGATGAGATACGTTGCCAGACCGGCTACAACCATGTCGATACGCCAGAACAAACCGATTTCGAATATGACCATGCCCATTGCCATCCATCTAAACGTATGGATGTAAGATTCACGTGGAATAACCGGGCCATTCATCCAGCGCGGATAGGTGGTCATTAAAAAACCAAATATAAAAAATATAAACACGCCATAGAGCATGATGAAACCATGGGCAAATGTAGACGGTAACACCAGATCAAGGGGCCGCCAGATTTGTGTATAGCGTCCGGTGAGCTCAATCGCCCAGAATAATATGGGCAATATAAGTTGCAGCGCACCGGCAAAAAACATCATGCGATGCGGTGCCGCGCTGAAGGCGTTCCATGAGATGGTAGGTGTTACGGGTTCGGGTATTTGATGCAGAGGCATAGTTGAGTAACACGCTAATTAAATTATGAATTCATTCTACAGCATTCTTCTGCAGATGATTTTGATGTGTGTTAAGTCTCTAGCAGCTTGTTGAAAAACGTAGCGAGCGCAGCCAGGATCAGGCAAAAATGGCGAAAAATACGGCGTGTACACGGCGTGCATGAGGTTTTTTGAGCCATTTTAACCCCGCCCTTATTACAGCCTGTCTCAGCGTTTATTAAATACTTGAATACTATAGAGCTTTGTACAGGTTTCTGCGGTCTCTATTTCGGGGGTGGAGTGAGCGGTTATGGCTGCGCCCGCCATTAAATAACTGCTGTTTTTATCGATAAAGGCACTGCGTAATACCTGGGTGAATGAGAACTGGCCATCGGGTTGTATGCAACCTGTTAGGCCATAATAAGGTCCGCGTTGAAAGTTTTCATGTTGGGCCAGTAATTCAAATGCCGGTTTTAGCGGATTGGCGCCAAACGGAAATATAGACCGCAGGCAGTCTGCCACCCTCACATGCTGGTTGGGATGAGTTATAAATTGACTCCAGCCGTGCAGCAGTGTCGGCAGTTTCATCACCTCGAATTTGGTGGCTTTTACCTGGCCGATATTATTGAGTGAATTTTCAATTGAGATGATGGCGGAGTGATGTTCAGCAACGATGCGCGAGTCGTTTTGAAAATGACGGGTCAGTGTAGCTATGGGTATCCCATCCTGTTTTTCATGAGTGCCGGATAATTTATGTGTAACAAATGATTGACAGTTTCCTTCTGCCAGTAATTCAGGGCTTTGTCCTGCAAAGGCTATGTGCCCGTTAGAGAAATAAAAACTCCGGGCTACCTCGTGCTGACTGTAGTCAGCAATAAACGTGGCTGCCAGGTCAAATTCACAGGGTGATGGGATTTTTCTGGCCAGCGTTACTCTTTCTATGAACCCGGATTTTATCGCGTTAATAAGCTGTAACACAGATTCTGCGTAGTGCTTTCTAAGTTCAATATGATCGAGTTTACAGATGTCAATTGCTGAGATTTCGACTGGATCTGTTAACTCATCAAGAGTGGCGGAATCGAGGTTGCCTTTAAGAATAGTAAAACTGTCCGCAGTGCATTCGATTACGATGTCGGCCACAAACAGATCGATCTTCTGCTGATAAGTTACAATTTTTTTCTGGAGTTGGTTGGCAGGGTCAAACCCGATAAATCCAAAGATGTATTCGTTGGTGTTGGTATGGATATATTGATGGATGCTTTCCCATACGGCATCCAGTGTACCAATTTCACTCAATTCCAGGCTGGAAGCTCTACCAATGCCCATGAGCACACTCTTCTGTGTGCCGTAACAACAAAATGAATGCTTTAAATGGGTTTGTTGTAAACGGCGTAATAGTGATGCGGCGAAATGCCGCGCATCGTTTCGCATAGCTCCTTTACGCCGCCTCATGGTTAAGCAGCTGGGCTGCATAGCTAAAATCAAAAACAATGGGTGTCGCTTCACCCGCCAGCAGTTGTTGCATGCGACTTGCAGATACTGGGCTGCTGAATTGTGCATTGCGCATGATGATTCTTTTTTTCATCTGCTCGACGGTAAATTTTTCCAATGTTAACCAGTCAGAATCCGAGAGCTGTTCTTTGTCTGTTTCCAGGATGCCAAGTAGCATATGATTGAATTCATCATGGTATATTTTTTTACAAACTTCGGCGATCGCATTATCAGCTGTATTGCGTCCGGCTAATTTCATGCCTTCTGAAAATAATGCCACATAACCACCTTCGGTAAAGCGTGTGGCGCGTCTTCCAATATCCGGTGATTCTGCAGTGTGTTGTTGGCGCGTTGTTCTTAGTGCATCATTTTCTGGCCATGCGCCTGCTATTTTTAGCGCGTCGGGAGATAATGTGTAATCTGTGCCAATCAGTATTCTGTACAGGTCGGCGAACATCGTAAAATGCTCAACTTCTTCATGAATAATTGCTGAAAACTCCAGCAGTTTCTGGCGTTGCTCCGTAAGGTTGGCATTGGGCAGGCATTCGTTGAACATGGCTAGATAAGGTAGTATGCCATCACAGTATTCTTTATAAATCTGATGAGTCAGCCATTTTTTGTCAGTATCCGTATTTCGTATTGGCGAATCCCAGTAACTTCTAATGACCTCCGCTTCGGCGCTCCAGTAAGATACATTGGCTTCAATCAGTTTAAGCAGGCCTGCGCTTGGGTTCAGTTCTTTATAAGACATGTTCTATCCCGGAATTTTTTTAGCAATAATATGGGCAAATTCGGCATTGAATGGTACGGATGGTCCGGAGAGACCGTCTTTTTTTTCCAGACTTTGGTATTCAAGAAAATAAAATGTCATATTCGCTTCAGTAAAAAGTGATTCTAAAGTAGTTTTAGATCGAATGGCATGGTTGACAAAGTTTTCTGTAAATTCGCGGGAAGCTGCTCGAACGGCGTCAAGATCGGCTTGATTGTTGAATTCTGCGATTTTAGCAGCTTCTAGCGCACGGGCTATGAATTGTGCCGACTGCTGGGCAGTAAAGGTAACGAGCGCAGGAGAATCTGGGGACCTTACACGTTGAATAGTTACAATACTGCCTTCATCAGCCAGCAGTTGTTTCCATTTTTTGATCAGCAAAGGTCGCTGAATATCATCAAAGTAACCCATAAAGGCGTGAGTTAGTATGACGTCGAATTTATGTTCTGATTTAAAATCGAGGATATTCGAGCAACAGGTCTCGAGTTCAATCTGCTGTTCTTTGGCGTAGGCTTGCATAAAGGCCAGAGGCGTCGCGCAGATGTCCACTGCATACAGTTTTGCTTCGAGTCCCAGCGTATGACAAGTATGGTATGCCAAGCGGACCAGTGTTTCATCGGTAGAGCCTGTGATCAGTATTCGAGGCGCGGCTATATTCGTTAAGGCTAACTTGAGCAATTGGCATAAGCTCTGTTCATGAATTGCCGATGTTGAAACGACGCCCAGCGCTTTTAACAGATGCCAGTTGCCGTGATACCAGTCACAGCCCGATTTGCCTTTATTGCATAGTTGCCTGGCAAGCTGTTGCGGGTATAAACCATTGATGTGTTGATTCATCAGCTTGAGTATTTGGGTGTGGCGTTTAAGGGGTGATGCGAGTGGATGTGGCGAATTTTTGCGTGCATTGATTATGATGGATCAAAAAATGGCTCCTTACTATAACATTAAGCTTTATTCATAATATTAAGGAACCGCTGAATAAGTCAGGGTTCTTTAATAACCCGGCGAATCAAGATCTACTATCATCCCCTCGGTTTCTGGCGGAAATGCATTTTTATGCCAAAGATTTCCTACAAGATAATTCGGGGGGGCAGAGCACTGGCCCG
>JANOOU010000290.1:0-4441 GCA_031421475.1 Gammaproteobacteria bacterium
TGTGAGAAATTAGTCTATTCATTTGGCGGTTACCTCAAAAATACCGGTTATGAAAATGAATGGATGGCAGAACCTGGTAAATCCGATGACTCTTAAAAAAGCGCTGAACAGGCAAAACAGCATGATTCGCTACAGCTATGATGAAGAAAAATTAGCAGCACTTTATTTTGCCGATTTATTTCACGACGAGCTTGCCCGAAAAATCATCGAAGCGGATGTGGGGTAGCCAATAGCTGCGAAGCCACCCTTCATGTTTTCAAAAACAGAAAAACAATCGTCAGACTTAAAAATTGTTCAGTCCATCGATCTAAAACAGCGTTAAAGAGTAATGGAAACAAGAATCATGAGTACCATGCCCGATACCGCCAACGATTCCCGCCTGCGCTGGCGTTGCCGCCGTGGCATGCTGGAACTGGATTTAATTCTGACAGAATTTCTGGACAAAGATTACGCGGCACTGGGTGCTAAACAAAAACAATTACTCGATGCGATGCTGGAGTATCCTGATCAATTGTTGTTTGATTTATTGCTGGAAAATATGATTTCATCCGATAAGGATATAGCTCAACTTGTCAAGCGCATACGCAACACCCTTAGAACTTGAGTTGTCGCCTTCGCAGCGACAAACTTACGTTTTAATTTTCATTCATCTACTGGCCGTATTGTCCATTCTGCTATTGCCCTGGCCTATTATATTGCGTTGGCTGCTGGTATTGGCGGTGCTTGCCGTCAGTGTATGGCTCTCACGCAAAAATAAATCGTACGATCTTATCGTTTGGCAAGCTGGTAATCATTGGTTGCTAAAATCAAAAAACAGCAGCGCTACAGCCGAGCTGTTAACGGAATCATTCATGACGTCCTGGCTGATTATTTTATTATTTAAAGTCGAGGATCATGGCCGGTGTGCCGTGTTAATTTGGCCTGACAGTGTGCGCCCTGATGTGTTTCGACGATTGAGGGTGCGTTTAAAACTGGAAGCCGGGAAGCTGATCACGGTTACCTAGTGATGCTGTAACATTCTACTGCTACACTCCCGTTATGAAACAGAATGCGAATTACGGTTGTGAAGATGTGGTGCCTCGTGGCTTTGTCAGCCTGATGGATCTGTATGAAAGTAATTTCATTCGTTTGCGTAAATTAATACCCGACCTACAGGTTTTAGAGGATGCCGTCATCTCCCGCGCCGCCGGCCATCTGGATCTGTATCTTAAAGTCATCGAACGCAGCCGATATACCAGCACCTTGTACCTCAGTTATTGTTTCCCGGGCGAACACGGCTTGCAGATGGAGCCTAACCTCAAGATTCGCATCTACCATGACGCCCGCGTGGCCGAGGTGATGGCAGGGCATTTACACCATGGCCGGTTGATACTGGATGACCTACCCGCTGAGGCTTTACAGGAAAAATGGCGTTTAAATCGGTTTCTCTACAAGTGGCTGGGCTATTGTTTGCGTCAGGGCCATAGTTTTGAATCTTTTGTGCTGCAATCCAAGGAAGAAATATCAAGCCATCTGCGTGCCGCTTCCACCGCCTCTCACGACTAACCACACCTGGCTTTTCGGCCATTCCAAACATCGTCTTAGCCACTGATTCGTGTTACTATTTTGCCGTTAAATGCACCCCCCCAAAATCACATTTAAAAGGGCGGGCAATCGGGCACTCTAATAACGGATAACACACCCTTATGGCTGATTTCGCCAAAGAAATTTTCCCTGTCAATCTAGAAGATGAAATGCGCCAGTCCTACCTCGATTACGCCATGAGCGTGATCGTGGGGCGGGCCTTACCCGATGTACGAGATGGTCTGAAGCCGGTACATCGCCGTGTACTCTTTGCCATGAGCGAGTTGGGTAACGACTGGAACAAAGCCTACAAAAAATCCGCCCGTATCGTCGGTGACGTCATCGGTAAATACCATCCCCACGGTGATACCGCGGTATACGACACCATGGTGCGTATGGCGCAGCCGTTCTCCATGCGTTACATGCTGATTGATGGCCAGGGTAACTTTGGCTCGGTGGATGGTGACGCGCCGGCCGCGATGCGTTACACCGAAGTGCGCATGGCCAAAATTGCCCATGAAATGTTGCACGATCTCGATAAGGAAACAGTGGACTGGGACGCCAACTACGACGCCTCTGAAAAAGAGCCGGTGGTGTTTCCGGCACGTATACCCAATCTGCTGGTAAACGGTTCCTCGGGTATAGCCGTGGGCATGGCCACCAATATCCCGCCGCACAATCTCGTCGAAGTGGTGAATGCCTGTCTGGCCCTGATCGACAATCCGTCTATCAGCATCGAAAGCCTGATGGATCACCTGCCAGGCCCGGATTTACCCACCGCAGCCTTCATCAACGGTGTTAAAGGTATTCGCGAGGCCTATCGCACCGGCCGTGGCCGTATGTATATGCGCGCCCGTGCGGAAGTGATTGAAGAAAACAAACAAGGCAAACAAACCATTCTGGTACACGAGCTGCCATATCAGGTGAACAAGGCGCGGTTAATTGAGCGCATTGCCGAGCTGGTGAAAGAAAAGAAAATCGAAGGCATTACCGAAATTCGTGATGAGTCTGACAAGGACGGCATGCGCATTGTTATCGAACTGCGCCGCGGTGATGTCGGCGAAGTGGTGCTGAATAATCTGTATTTACAAACATCCATGCAAACCGTGTTTGGTATCAACATGGTGGCACTGGTCGATGGCCAGCCGCGATTGCTGAATTTAATTCAAATACTCCAAGCATTTGTACGTCACCGCCGTGAAGTGGTGACGCGCCGCACTATTTATGAACTGCGCAGGGCGCGTGATCGCGGCCACATATTGGAGGGCCTGGCGGTTGCGTTGGCGAATATTGATGAAGTGATCGCGCTCATCAAAAAATCCCCCAGCCCAGCTGAAGCCAAAGAACAATTAATCGCCAATGTATGGCACCCTGGCGCAGTTACCGACATGTTGTCGCGTGCCGGTGATGAAGTATCACGGCCAGAAAATCTGTTGCCACAGTATGGTTTGAAACCGGACGGTTATCATTTGTCGGAAGAGCAGGCACAGGCGATTCTGGAATTGCGTTTGCATCGCTTAACCGGCCTTGAGCAAGATAAAATTATTCATGAATTCAGGGAAATTATTGAAATCATTAACAAGTTATTAGAAATATTATCCAGCCCGGAAAAACTGCTGGAAGTGATACGTAACGAACTCATTACGGTGCGTGATAACTTTGGTGACAAGCGTCGCAGTGAAATTCTCACCAACCAGCTCGATCTTTCCATGGAAGATTTAATTACCGAAGAAGATGTACTGGTGACGTTCTCGCACGAAGGGTATGCCAAATCGCAACCACTCGCCGATTACGCCACCCAACGTCGCGGTGGTCGTGGCAAATCCGCCACGCGCATGAAAGAAGAAGACTTCATCGATAAATTATTTATCGCCAATACCCACGACACCTTGTTGTGTTTCTCCAGCCGCGGTAAAGCGTATTGGTTGAAAGTATATGAATTACCCATGGCGAGCCGTGGTGCACGCGGTAAACCGCTGGTCAATTTGTTACCGCTGGAGGCTAACGAACGTATTAATGCCGTATTGCCCATACGTGAATACGACGACAAACATTTTATATTCATGGCCACCAGTTCGGGCACCGTGAAAAAAACCTCGTTGGATCATTTCTCACGTCCACGTAACGCCGGTATTATTGCGGTGGATTTACGTGATGATGACGTATTGGTGGATGTAGCACTGACAGATGGCAACAAAGATATCATGTTGTTGTCGTCCGCTGGCAAGGCCGTGCGCTTTGCCGAAAGTGCCGTGCGCCCGATGGGCCGTACCGCTGCCGGTGTGCGCGGTATAAAAATGTCTGAAGCTCAGAAAGTCATCAGTTTGATTGTGGTGGATGATGAAGCATCCATCCTCACCGCAACCGAAAATGGTTTTGGCAAACGTACTATTACGGGCGATTATCCGCGTAAGGGCCGTGGCACGCAGGGTGTTATTTCCATACAAACCTCTGAGCGTAACGGTGCTGTGATTGGTGCGGTGCAAGTCAAAGCCGGTGATGAAATCATGTTGATATCCAATGGCGGTACACTGGTGCGAACTTCGGTTGACGAAGTACGCGATATGGGGCGTAACACCCAGGGTGTATTGTTAATCCGTCTCAGCGACAATGAAAAGCTATGTGAAATCGAGCGCGTCGCACGACTTGAAGGTGATGAGATTGCGCCAGCCGAGGGCGTGGAAGGCATGGTGGACGATAGCCCTGAAAACACTGAAGGCTAGTCTATTAAATTGTTATAAAATAAACAGTTAAACAACATACTTAAAGTTAAAGTAAATTCTGAGGATGGGGAAAATGAGTCGAGTTTATAACTTCAGTGCAGGCCCGGGTGTATTGCCAGAAGCGGTGTTAAAACAGGCCCAGGCCGAGATGCTGG
>JANOOU010000291.1:0-2478 GCA_031421475.1 Gammaproteobacteria bacterium
GTGGTGCACTTTGAAGTTGAATTCAGGTTTTTTATGGATGCGATCCAGATCAGGTCGAAAGGCTTCCCAATTAATTTGGGCATTCAATGCGACTAACGGATCACCCATCTGCGTCAGTTTGTGTCCGCGCTCTGTAATATCAAAAAAACCTGGCTGATTTAACATGGGTATCCACGCTTGAGTTTATTCAGATTATTTTAACAGTTATGCGTTATCGGCTGTGATTTAAATGGAGGTATTTTTAGAGATGCCCTTTATATAACGATCAGATTTAAGGCGCTACTTCACAGGACATACCTTGAGGCACTTCATTTCTGGGCATGTTCGTAACACAGATCCATTTCATGTTCATTCCACCCATAATAAATTCGGGATTTATCTTATAATATTTTTTTACGCCAAATTTCTTTCCCAGCATGACCTTTACTTCACCATCCTTCCCCAGCACAACCCGATCAATCAGATCACCGTCACTCATTTCCGATTCTTTAAGTCCTAATTGCTCAAATGACGAAGGCCATGAACCTGAATATTGATAGTATTCCAGCATACTCATCTTAATCGGATTAACAAGCACCAGCGCATTGGCCATGTTCGCTTTTTGAACATAGCTTCGATTGACTGGAGATGCAGCTTCTGGTTGCATAGCAATAGACATGGATCCATCATTATGATCTGGCGAATTAAGCGATGCTTTTAATTCTTCCTGTATTTTTGCAGGATCGGCATGAATTTCAGCGCGCAGCCAGAAAATATTACCATCCCATTTTTCTTCTAATATTTTCGCACCAACAAATCCAGCGCTGATGTTCTTAACATTTTGTACAAATCTTTTTTGGTAATTAACATCCAATGATTGCGTCATATTATTGCTGCTGTATACATAAGTGGCAATTTCCTCCAGCAATAGCGCCTTGGCCTGGTCGAGCGCGTTTTTCCTGGCGCTGACTTTACTGTCCAGCTCTCCTGCCTTATATGAATACTCTCTTATATAAACGTTTTCAGCTGCATGGGCCATGCTCAAATTAGTTATTATCAAGAATACAAGCAAATAATTTAATTTCATTCAATTCACACCCTAACATTTAAACCAGGAGCAAGAACACCATACAATGACCGGCTTTATTCTATGCCGCACTCATATCCAGATTTTATTACTATAGATTGATTTAAGTTTGTTGTGCAGCGCCAATCAACAATACCGTCAGAACTTATATCCGCGGCAAAGGCCATAAACTTTCCTCTACCGAAATTTTTAGCGAAATTGACAATAAATTCCCCATTTTTTCTAATTGAAATATTTTCAATTACATTACGCTCATCCATAAGCAACCCTCCATACTCATTAAGATTGGTATTTGATGGCCACTCACCATTATGGCGACTATAGTCTGCTTCCATTATCTTTTTGATGTTTTCCGCTCTTTGAAGTGCGCGTACTACGAAAGTCGCCAAAATAGTATCTTCTTGTAGAGTAGTAGCCTGAATTTCTTCTTGACTGATAGGCGTATCCTTCACACACCCAGGCATATAATGTGTAATTGAGTAGGGCAAATTACTAATACAGTCCCACTCAAGATACTTCTTAATGTCTTTACTCTCAGTAAAAGTGGTATCTCTCTTAAATACGAATTTTGGCCTATACCCAAAATAAGCGGCCTCCCCAAAATCCTTATTCAGATACATCTTCAGACGCCCATCTTTTTCTATAACAATACGTTCAAGTGCTTCATATCTTCCGTCCTTCCTGTACAGAGTGTCACCATAAAATCTAGGGCCAATGCGTTCACCGCGTCGAGGGTCGGCATAATAATAATCATCGAGTTTGATTAGTAACTGTGATGGCGAAGTTAGTAATTCACCTCGCATGAGAAAATGTACCTCTGCCTCTGTTCTAATATTAAACAACGACCTGTGAGCATCCGAAAAACGTATAGACAATATAGTGCCCTTCAGATCAGTAGAACAAACTGATGATACGGGAAGCATAAGAATTAATAACACAAAACAGGCGGCAGCATATTTACTAATCAGACTTCTCATTTTACATTCCTATTCAAACTTAAAACTTCCCCGAAGCCTGCAAATCCGCATGATAAGACGATCTCACCATCGGCCCACTCGCTATTTGTGAAAAACCCAGCTGCAGCGCAATAACTTTTAACTCATCAAATTTTTATGGCATCACAAAACGTTGCACCGGCAAAAGGAAATCAAGGGGTCAGATTCGAATGGCACTTACTTAAGCCCAAACACCGCAACAAAACGCATCGCAACTAATTGAATATAATAAAAAAGGCTGGCGAGATGATAAGCTGATTGTTACCACACAATTGCAACCATCTGAGGTCGCCAGCCCCCATGCATACTAGCCAGAAACGAGTGCACTCGCAACAAAAACACATTACCCAACACGCCCAAAAAACCAACGCCTACACCTTCTTCAACATTCTCACCAGCCCACAATTATTAGACGTT
>JANOOU010000292.1:0-3407 GCA_031421475.1 Gammaproteobacteria bacterium
GTTGGTGATCGGAGCAGATGGCGGTGATGATGTTATTTTTAATGCCGAGTCGCAGGGCTTCCATGTCGCGCTGGCTGCGCAACGGTGGCAGTACGTGGCAGTTGCTGTTGAAACCGGCGATGTCTTGTTCGGTGAGATGTAATTGATGCGCAGCCACGTCTGCCGATACAAACAAGCCGCGATCACGTGCCTGGTTAATCATGTCGACACTGCGCGCGCACGACAGTCTGCCAAAGTGTACGCGCACACCGCTGTCTCCCATTAATTCAAGGTGGTGTGCAATGGCGGCGGTTTCGGCGGCGGTTGAGATGGGGGGCAAACCCAATCGGGTGGCGACCGCGCCTTCGTGGGCACAGCCGCTGCCTAACCAGTGATCATTGGCTTCGATGTGCACGGTAATGTTATGGGTTGCGGCGTATTCAAAGGCGCGCTGCATAACGAGTGAATGGGTGAGCGGTTTGCGTGCATTGCTGACACCGACACAGCCCGCATCTTTTAAGGTGACCATTTCACTCAGGCGTTCGCCTTTTAATCCGGCGGTGAGTGCGCCGAGTGTGACCACTTTGCAGTGAGCGCTTTGTTTGGTTTTGCGGGAGATTAATTCAACGACCGCGGTTTCATCAATCACGGGATGGGTATCGGGCGGCATGCATAAAGTGGTGATACCGGAATGACTTGCGGTGCGTGTTTCGCTGGCGATGTCGGCCTTGTGAGTTTGGCCGGGTTCGCGTAAACGTGCGGCGAGATCGACGAGTCCCGGTATGACGAAGAGATTGCTGGCGTCGAGCGTCGTATCGGCATGAAAATTTTTGGGTGTTTTTCCCAGTGTGGCGATCAGGCCATCCACAATATAGATATCGGTTATTTCATCGCGTTGATTGGCGGGATCGATGACGTGGCCATTGCGAATTAAAATATTCATGCACCGGCCTCCTTGTTGCTGCTGGATGCACCCAAGGTAGCACCCAGGGTAATACTCATAACTGCCATGCGAACCGCAATGCCGTAGGACACCTGATCGAGGATGACAGATTGTTTGCCATCGGCTACGGCCGAATCAATTTCAACGCCGCGATTAATGGGGCCGGGATGCATAACGATGGCATCGGGTTTGGCGGCTTTTAATCGTTTTTCTGTTAGTCCGTAAAGTCGAAAATATTCCTGTTCACTGGGTAACAAGGCGCCTTGCATGCGTTCTTTTTGTAAACGCAGCATGATCACGACGTCGGCGTCGCGTATGCCGTCTTCCAGATTGTTAAATACTTTTACACCCATGCCTTCTATGTTTTTGGGCAAGAGTGTGCGTGGCGCAACAACACGCAGATCACCCACATTGAGTGTATTGAGTGCGTGAATTTGGGAGCGTGCCACGCGTGAATGCAGAATGTCGCCGACGATAGCGACGCGTAGTGCGCCAAAGTTATTTCCTTTGCAGCGGCGTATGGTGAACATATCGAGCATGCCTTGTGTGGGATGCGAGTGTCGTCCGTCGCCGGCATTGAGTACGCTGATATGCGGTGCAACATGGTTGGCAATAAAGTGTGCTGTGCCGGAATCGGCATGGCGCACAATAAACATATCGCATTGCATGGCTTGTAAGTTGTGCAGGGTGTCGAGTAACGATTCACCTTTGCTGGTGGCGGAGGTGTTGATATTAATATTCAATACGTCGGCGGATAAACGTTTGGCGGCCAGTTCAAACGTGGTGCGGGTGCGGGTGCTGGCTTCAAAAAATAAATTAACAATGGTTTTGCCGCGTAACAGCGGTACTTTTTTGACGGATTCATTAACACCGGCGAAACTCTCGGCGGTATCGAGAATTTGATTGAGTATGGTGCTGCCCAAACCCTCAATAGTGAGAAAATGTTTTAGCTTGCCGTTTTTATCCAGCTGGATATTCCACAGATCCTGACCAATGAGTGTATCGGTGGTACGGGTCGCCTTATTTGTCATGATGCTCGCTCGTTATTTTGGCTCGATACGTTTTAATTCCCAGGCCAGTGGTGACGGCCCGGAAAGCTTAATGTGTTCGCTGCTATGCAGTTTCAGTGTTTGGCCCACTACATCAGCCTGAATTGGTAACTCACGGCCATTACGTTGTACCAGGCAGGCCAGGGTGATGCTGGCCGGGCGCCCGTAATCGAATAATTCATTCATGGCGGCGCGAATAGTGCGGCCGGTGTGCAGTACGTCATCCACTAAAATGATATGGCGGTCTGCAATTTGTGGCGGTAGCTGTGAGGGTTGAACCTGAGGATTCATGCCGATGCGCGAAAAATCATCGCGGTAGAAACTGATGTCGAGTGTGGCCAGTGGTTCTTGTAGCTTCAACATGTGATGCAAACGTTCCGCCAGCCAGGCACCACCGGTATGAATACCCACCATTAACGGATTTTGAATGCCACGTTGTTCCAGCAGGTTTTCCAGATCGCTGGCCAGTTTGTCCAGCAGTTGGTCGGGGTGGGCGGCGTGTGTCATATTCGATTCACGTTAGTTGATCCAGCCAGCTTTGCAAAATGATGGCGGCGGCCATTCTATCAATCTCTTGCTTGTTATGTTGTGTTGATTTGTTTTTTTCGCGCAAATACTGTTCGGCTTCGAATGAGCTCAGGCTTTCATTGATGCGATGCACGGGTAGTTGAAATCGTCCTTCAAGCTGGCGGCAAAAGCGTTCTGCCCGCTTGCTCATTTCACTGGACGAACCATCGAGATGCGCCGGTATGCCGACTACCAGTGCGCCCGGTTTCCACTGTGCCAGCAGTTTTTCAATGCCGATCCAATCCGGGTGATTTTCTACGGCGTTTAATGTGGTGAGTGGGTTGGCGCTGCGGGTAACGGTTTGACCCGTGGCAACGCCGATGCGGCGCTCGCCAAAATCAAAGCCCAGAATAATGTCAGGCGTGTCCGGCATCGTTACTCAGTAATCTCAAATCGACGCCTAATAATTTTGCTGCTTCCTGCCAGATATTTTCCACCGGCGTGTGAAACATAATTTGATGATTGGCCGGGCAACTGAGCCAGGCATTGGCGGATAATTCGGTTTCCAGTTGTCCGGGCGCCCAGCCGGAATAACCCAGTGTAATAATGCATTCATCCGGGCCGGTGTCCGTTGCTATGGCCTGGAGTATGTCGCGTGAAGTGGTGACAGAGATGGAATCGTTAACACGCAAACTGGATTCCCAGTGTCCGTTGGGCGAGTGCAAAACAAAGCCGCGTTCCTGCTGCACCGGGCCGCCCACAAATAAGCTGCGTAAGCCGGTAGCGGGTAACTTGAATTCAATGGATAGTTGCGTCAGCATTTCACTGAGTTGAAATTCGGAAGGTCGATTAATCGTAATGCCCAGAGTGCCGTTGGCATTGTGCTCACAAATATAGGTTACGCTTTGCGAAAAATTATGATCCCGCAG
>JANOOU010000293.1:0-2407 GCA_031421475.1 Gammaproteobacteria bacterium
AGTTCCGTGGTAACAAAGTGCACACTGGCGCCGTGTTGTTTGTTAGCGCTAACCAGCACGCGGCGATGTGTATCCAGGCCGGAGAATTCGGGCAGCAATGATGGATGTATGTTGAGCATGCGCCCCTCATAATGCCGTACCAATTCATCACCCAGTATGCGCATAAAGCCTGCCAATATCACCAGCTGTGGTTGGTAGCTATCTATACAGCCACGCAAGGCCAGATCAAATTGCTCACGACCTGCGTAGTCGCGATGATTAATAATATGTGTAGGTATTCCTGCTAATTGTGCCCGCTGTAAACCGGCCGCGTCGGCACGGTTGCTAATGACGGCGCTAATGACGGCGTTGATTTTTTGCGCAGCAATAGCGTCAATTATGGATTGCAGATTGGAGCCGTTACCGGAGATCAGTACAACTAGAGTTAGAGGCTTCACGGGGTGAGATTAAAAGAGAACGCAAATTGCGCAGCTCTTGCGCCCGCTGCATTCGCACGTCCATGTACATCAAGCAAATGAACGCCAATAAAAGCGGATGTATTTATGCTTACACTGTAGTGATTGCGCTCTATCGGATTTAGATGCAGCGAAAATAGTGTGGAGTCACAACAAAAAAAACATTTGCGTTCATTCGCGTTCATTTGCGTTTTCTTTTTCTTTTTCTTCAGCTTTCCTGTCAGACTATGCAATCACCACATCCGGCTCGCCGTTTGAATTTACCACGTCACCCAATCGCCAGGCAGTTTCGCCGAGTTTATTAAGTAGTGTGATGGTTTTTTCGGCGTCATCAGCGCTGACGATTAACACCATGCCTATACCGCAGTTAAAGGTACGATGCATTTCGCCGGTTTTTACATTGCCGGTGTCTTGCAGCCATTGAAATACGGCGGGTAGTGTCCAGCTGCTGGCCCTGAGTTGTGCACGTGTGTTGTGTGGCATGACACGTGGAATATTTTCCAGCAAGCCGCCGCCGGTAATGTGTGCCATGCCGTGTATATCAATCTGTTTTATTAATTGATGTATATTTTTTACATAAATACGGGTGGGTGTTAGCAGGGCTTCACCGAGGGAGCGGCCATCACAATCCTGCGCAAGATCCGTCTGGTTGACTTCAATAATTTTGCGGATCAGTGAATAGCCATTGGAATGCGGGCCGGAGGAGGCGAGGCCGATGATGGCATCACCTGCTTTCACCTTGTCGCCACTGATGATGGCGGATTTTTCAACTATGCCTACGCAAAAACCGGCGAGATCGTAATCGCCGTGGGCATACATGCCGGGCATTTCGGCGGTTTCGCCACCCACCAGTGCAGCACCCGCCTGTACACAACCTTCGGCTATGCCCTTGATCACCGCAGCGGCAACCGTGTTGTCGAGATGGCCGCTGGCGTAATAGTCCAGAAAGAACAGCGGTTCGGCACCTTGTACCAGAATATCGTTTACACACATGGCCACTAGATCAATGCCGATGGTGTCGTGTTTGTTGAGCATCATGGCCAGCTTTAATTTGGTGCCTACGCCGTCGGTGCCGGATACCAGTACCGGTTGTTTGTAACCGGCCGGAATTTCGAACATGGCGCCAAAACCGCCCAGGCCACCCATGACTTCCGGGCGTGTTGTACGGGCAACATAGGGCTTGATTTGTTCAACCAGCGCGTCACCGGCATCAATATCAACACCGGCATCGCGGTAGCTTAAGGAGGGTTTGCCATCAGTTTTAGACATGTAGATTTCCGGTCGGGGCAGCTGATCAGGTGCCGTTCAGAGTGATTGAAAAGTTGTGTTATTGTACACGCCCGATAGAAGTCTCAGGAATCAAAAATCGTATGAGTTGGTTGAACCGAATGGGCTCTGGATTATTGTTGGCGGTCGTGGTGTGTGCCAGTCATGCTGTTGAAGTGGAAAATATGTATGAAGTGCAGCTGCCTGTCACCGATCAGAATCAGGACAGTCGGCAGGCTGCTTTTGAGTTGGGTTTTGTTGAAGTGCTGGTCAGGGTTTCGGGCGGCACTACCTTGCCCGCCAAGCCGGGGCAGGCTTCGTCCTTTGTGCAGCAATACCGTTATGTGCCGGTGGAGCAATCGGAAACAGCGGTGCCTCCCAAGGTCGGCGATGTCGTTATAACGCATAATTTGTGGTTGCGATTTGATGAAGCCGCCATCAAAAAACTGTTACGCAGCAATGGCCTGCCAGTTTGGGGTACGCAACGACCTGCCGTGTTGGTGTGGCTGGCAGTGCGTGATGGTCCCAGCCGCTATATTCTGGGGGGGCAGGATATTTCACCGATACGTGATGCGGTGGTAGCCGAAGGCGTACGCCGGGGTTTGCCGCTGATCTGGCCCGCTTATGATGAAAAAGACAGCACACTGGTTGCGTTCTCCGACGTCTGGGGTGGTTTCTTTGAGCAA
>JANOOU010000294.1:0-3496 GCA_031421475.1 Gammaproteobacteria bacterium
ATTATTTAAAACCGGCTGATCCGGATATTGTTTAATGCCCGTTATTTCACCGCCGTGCAATTCCGGTAATTGTGCCGCCGTCAAACCATCAGCAAATAAATTCAGTGTACGTGTTACCGGTTCGCCCACTTTGAATACCGGTGGGTTTGGCGACCATTCTTCAACCAGTTGCACATCGGTAGCGGGTAACCAGCTTTTGCCTTTAAATTCTGTCGGCATATGCAGCACGTTAATGGTGATGCTTTTGGAGCGGGCCCGAACAATAGCGCTGCGGGCATTAAACTGATCGAAAAGTGAACGTGATTGCGGCATCGGGTCCACTTCCGCCAGAAAGGGTTCAATAGTGAGTAGTCCGGATTGTTGCGGATGGATAGAGAATTTTTGTTCGATCACCAGATAATTGCGGCCGTCTCGTGTGGTTTGAGATTGTGTGGCTTCGCCCAGTTGCTCTATTGAAGCATCGAATTGCCCTAGGTCGATATTCGATACATGATATTGCCGTAAATTCATGGCGCTCAGGAGTTTAACGCTGAGAATAATCTGGCCTTGTACCCAGGTTGTGCTGCGCGAAGGTGTAACTTCCAGAATCAAATTGGTTGGTTGCACCGGAGCGGTTGTTCCGGCACCCACCGATAGCGCCAATAGCTGACTGGAATCCTTGCCGAAAGCGATGGCAGGAATAATTAAATTACCGGCGTGTTTAGCCATTAGCGTTAAGCTGTAAGTGGATGCATTTTTATAATAACCATTGCTAATGGAAACCGTGCTGCCCTGGCTTTGGCTGAGTATGTCAAAGTCTTTTTTCAGGGGTGCGAAGTTCGGCGCCTTGTCTATATCGCCTACAACAATAAACATCAAGGTAAAGCTCTCGTCAATCGTAATATTCATGCGATCGGTCTTGGCGCTAATCGTGGCCGCATGAACGTTCGCGCCGCCAGCCAGAAATAAAAGCAATAGCCAAACGAGTAAACGAAATCGAGTGTAGACGCGGTTTACCATGAGTCATGACCCTGTGAATTTTTAGATTGCTGCTGATATTGGTGTTGAAATTTACGACGCAACAGCCCGCCTGGGTCGTCAGGGATTTTACGTAACCATTGTTCGGTTGCCTGCTTGGTTAAATCCGGCTTGCTTTCAGTCAGGCCAGGTTGCTGGCTGCTGTTGGCATCTGGAGGTGTTGTGGCTTGTTCACCTGGAGGAGGCTGTTTATTTTGTTGCGCAGATGATTGCGGGCTGGCCGGTTTATTGTCGGGTGTTGATGCGGCATCTTGCGGTTTGGATTTTTCACTGGTATCTGATTTTTTTTGTCCGGCGTTGTTCTGGTCTGGCTTGTCTTTATCTGACCTGTTGTTATCTGACTTGTTGTTTTCTGCCTGGCTTTGATCCGATTGCTTTTGCCCGGCAGAATTCTGCTGTGATTTTTCTGATGGATCTTTTTTGTCCGAATTTTCATTTTTATCAGAGGGTTTGCCGGATGACGGGTCTTTTTTCTGTTGTTGTACTAATTCCTTGTTGTAACGGGCGTCTTCGTTGTTTGGGTTTAATCTTAAAGCCTCATCGTAAGCAGAAATGGCCGCATCTAAATTACCTGCCTTGGCTAGGGCGTTGCCACGATTGTAATGTGCATCCGATGTATCTATGCCTTGCAGTGCTTGTGCCGCTTGTTCATGGCGCCCTGCGCGATAATTGGCAGCCGCCTGCCATTGCGGATTGGTAAAAAGATCGGCCGCTGCCTGCGGACTGTTATTGGCAAGTTCTTCAGCGGCACGCTGGTTGTCATTTTTCCAGAGCGCATCCCAGCTGATGGCTTGTGCCGGTTGCGGCAGCGGCAATATAAAAAACATCAACACCACAATATAGCCTTTGCGAAATGCCAGCGCAGCCAGTGGTATCACGAGTAATAACAACCACGGACCCTGTTCATGCCAGGTATCGGTTTTCAAATCGGTGAGCTTATTGTTTGATTTTAATTTATTGATATCTGAAGCACCCAGTAAATATTGAATATCACTATCGTCTGTCGTTAAAGCGCTGTAGCGGCCGCCACCCTGGCGTGCGGCTGCAATAAATTTAGCCGTATCCATTTTACTGATAACGATGCCACCCTGATCATCTTTAATAAAATCGCCTTTACTGGTTGCGATTGGCGCGCCGTCTTCTGTGCCAATGCCGAGCACAGAAACGCTGTAACCCTGTTGATGTGCACGGGAAAATATTTCCATCGAACTATTTATGTCATCACTGATTAATAAAATATCTCCATTGAGTACACCGGCATTTTTCATCAGTTCTATCGATTTTAGAATAGCCACTTCGGTATTATTGCCTTGCGCCGGTAACATGTCAGTCGACAAGCTGGGAACCATGGATATTATGGTGTTAGTGTCATCTGTTAGTGGCGTGACGGTGAAAGCCGCATTGGCATAAACAATCAATGCGGTTTGGCCTTCTTTGCGCAGTGCAAGTAAATCGCGCAATTTAAATTGCGCGCGTTGTAAACGGCTGGGCTTCACGTCTTCTGCATTCATCGAGCTTGATAAATCGAGCGCAATAACCAGGGCGGATTGCTGTTTAAATACCGGTTGTGGCAAGCGTTGCCACACCGGCCCCGCTTCCGCCAAAATCGCCAGACTGCCCACTATTAATAGCAGGGCAACAGGCACATAACTTTGTTTACCGGGTTTGCCTATTAATACATGTGGCATGAGTTTTGGATCAATAATTGATGACCAGTTGCGGCTGAATAATTTGCGTCGCAATAATAAAATGGCGAGTAAAACCAAAGGAATAAAGGCGTAAAACCATTCCGGGCGCAAAAAATGTAAGGTGGCCAGATTAAATTCAAGATTCATGAGAATAATCCCCGTGCACGCAATAAAGCAATGAAGCCACTCAAAACCAGTGCTGCACCCAGCGGCCAATAATATAAGGCGCTAATCGGCCTGAACGTTTCTGATTGCTGTTCTACCGGTTCGAGTTGATCCAGTAATGCATAAATTTTATTGAGCTCACGCAGATCGCGGGCGCGAAAATATTGTCCGCCGGTTTTGTCCGCAATACTGCGCAAGGTTTTTTCATCGAGATCGGCGGAGGGATTAATGCGTTGCACCCCAAATAACGTGCGGCGTAATATTTCATCTGCTCCAATACCAATGGTATAAATTTTTAAGTCATGTTCAGCGGCCAGTTCAGCGGCTTTGAGTGGCATAACTTCACCGGCTGTATTGGCACCGTCGGTTAATAAAATTAACACGCGTGAATCTTTTTTCTGATCTTTTAAACGTTTAATCGCCAGCCCAATGGCATCGCCTATGGAAGTAGCGTCGCCCGCCATGCCGAGAAAGGACTCATCGAGCAAGGTATTAACCGTTTTGATGTCAAAGGTGAGCGGGGTTTGTAGATAGGCCTGTTCACCAAACAATATCAGGCCAACACGATCACCGCTGCGGCGGCTAATAAATTCACTGGCCACTTTTTTTACAGCGGTAAGCCGGTC
>JANOOU010000295.1:0-2052 GCA_031421475.1 Gammaproteobacteria bacterium
AATGGCTACAAATGCCTTTGTAAAAATAGTTCAACGCCTTATGTGTTTCATCTATAGATGACATATTTGTATGTTTGTGTAGTTCTCGGCAAAGCACTGAGTCTTCATGTTTTCCTAGCTCACTTGATATTAAATTTATCAAAAATTCACGATCATTTTTAGATATCAGATCGCCCACGTCACAACCCAGTTGATAATGACCCGCACTCTGAATTTGATAATCAGCTTCCTCAACTGCATTCGGGTAATCACCAAACAGTTTTGCAGGTGGATACAAGGACTCAATATTCTTGTATAAATACGCAATATCCTTTGCATCTCTTCCTGCCTGTTGTGCATGGCGCTCTTCCCACGCAAAAAATTTCAAGGCGCATAGTCCTCTGGGACTTATTACTGATACCATCAATTTTTGATTCACCAAAACTTGAATAGCATCTTTTGCTGCGCTACCAAACCCTCGCACAGTCATCACATCATCTTTATGCGTTGGCCAAAATACTTGTTGCTGCTCGTTTTCAACACCACCGTATGGGACAAGATCAAATACCCTATTCTTTTTCGATCTAAATCTTTTAGTTGGTTTTCGCTCGGCCTCAAAGACATTATTTTTCATAATAAATTCGCACAACCGGCCATAATGATCCCAATCTCCAATTTGTACGGCAAAATCGATGTCTTGTGTACCCAGTCCTGGAGGCCAGCCATAGATTCGTTCTAGTAGTAAAATGCGCGCGGTGGCCCCAATAATCAGCCATGGCGCATTGACTGAAATGGCCGCCTCTGAAAAAGCCGCGAGAACTTCAAATAATGCATCGTCTACCTTGACCGCCTCAACTTTCATAGAGGAATTTTTCTCTTATCATGTTAGCAACATCTAATTGACGCGCGTCACCTGTCGCAACTAAATCTGCATACACTAATAACGGAGGGCAAATTCGATGTACTTCATCCAGCTTCTCGGTTTCAAAATTCCAAAACGGCTCTAATAATTCAAAGTTGCCATGCTCATCTCGCATTGGCTGCTGTAGCACCTGCGCTAATTTCTTAAAATCGGGTCGCCCATATACAGTTATTTTTTCGGGGTAGATATAATGCGACAGTAATGCTGCCGCAGGTTCTCCGCCTAACCACATTTGATTTTTTTGCCAACGTTCATAGGTAAATTCTTTCCACCAGTCTGGATGCAGAATTTGAAACCGCTGAGCTTTAAGTTGTGGCCGTAATTCTCTTGGATATGCCTCTACCCAGCTATCTATCAATTTGGCTCTATTTTCCAGCACCAGACCTTTCGCTTTGCTTCTATATAAAAAGCCTAGCTGCTCCAGATCTTTGAGAATATTGCCCACTGTGCCATTGGCAACACCGGCGTTATAAGCGATTTCTCTGGTAGGTGCCTTCAGTTGATCCTTCAGTGTCAACAGTGTAAAAATAACCTTTAGGCCAACCGTTCTGAACGCCCTGTTTTTCCCTTGAGTGATGAGTTCTTTAGGTCTTTTTCTGCCCGTGATATAGACAAATGTGCCGGGCGTTTTTAGGTATGCATTACCTGCAATATCCAGAAATTGAATTTTCATTTCTTTAAGTTTTTCTGCCATCTGAGGCGTCATGTATTCGGTAATTAAAATGCCGGGGCGGTTAAATCGCTTCAAATTGGCTAAGGCCGCACCTAGATTGGCTGGCCTGAGTGTTTTCTTGATTTCTGCTATTAAAGGCGGCGCATCACCCAGCCGTATTTCAGCATCCACATAACCCGCAGGCATCGCTTTTTCCAGCTCAATTATATTGGCCGGAATGCCTGTTGTAGCTGTAAACGCATCCAATGCATCTATAAGTATTTGTTTTATATAAAGCATATCTCGTTAATCGCATTCGCAAAGCGCGTGCCGCTTCCCCGGATGTACAAAAATTTAGAGTGTACACGCTACGTGTACAATGTCAATTTGTGTACATTCGCTATAAACACCACCCTCAACATAAGGCATTTGGCGAATGCCAGACCCCAGTCTGGCAAGCCAATGACCAGCCACAGCACGGGCATTGCTGGAAATATGC
>JANOOU010000296.1:0-2763 GCA_031421475.1 Gammaproteobacteria bacterium
TTCCATGGCACGAATTTTAGATGCACCGCTCACAGTGCCAGCCGGAAAAGTTGCGCGTAAGACATCCATAGCACTCATGCCATCCTGCAACTCACCTGTCACATTTGACACGATATGCATCACATGCGAATAACGCTCAACTATCATTTTATCGGTTAGTTTTACACTGCCCGTTTTACTAACATGACCGACATCGTTTCGACCCAGATCGATCAGCATTAAATGCTCGGCAATTTCCTTGGGGTCTGCAAGTAACTCTTGCTCCAGCGCCATATCTTCAGCCTCATCCTTGCCGCGATGCCGCGTACCGGCAATCGGCCGCACGGTAATTTCACCCTCTTCCAGACGCACCAGAATTTCCGGCGATGAACCCACCACATAATGATCATCGAGGTTTAAATAAAACATATAGGGAGATGGATTTAAACTACGTAAGGAGCGATACAAATCCAGTGGCGGTGCATTAAATTCAATCGACATGCGCTGTGATAACACCACTTGCATAATATCACCCGCCATAATGTATTCACGTGCCCTGGCAACCGCCTGTTTAAATCCAGTTTCGGTGAAACCTGAAACAAAATCTTCTTCACTGACGATGTGCCCACAACTAGTATGCTGGTAAGCAGGCGTTGTTTGACGCAGCTGATTTTCCAGTTGCGATAAACGCGCCTGGCCAGTAACCCACGCTCTGGACTCACGAGGATTAACATGCGTAATTAAAAATAATTTTCCGCGTAAGTTATCGAATACCACGACTTCATGCGACACCATTAGCAATATATCCGGTGTGTGCAATTCATCTTTATTTTCGTGGCCCACTAATCGTGGTTCAATATAACGAATGGTATCGTAACCAAAATATCCCACCAGGCCGCCGGTAAAGCGTGGCAGGCCATCGACTTCAGCCACTTTAAATTGCTGCTGATATTCAGCAATCCAGGCCAGTGGATCATCGCTCTCAATTATTTTTTCGGCCGCATTATCGTTTTCAATATGAATTTTTTTTCCGAATACTTTAACGCGTGTAGTACAGGGCAAACCAATTATGGAATAACGACCCCATTTTTCACCGCCGTGTACAGATTCAAACAAGTAGGTGTAGGGTGCATTGGCTAATTTAAGATAGGTAGAAAGTGGTGTATCGAGATCTGCCAACACTTCACGCACCAGTGGCACCAGTGTGTACGACTGTTTTGAATAACTTGCTAATTCTTCAGGTGTCATATTTTACTCAGCATGACTGGCTACGGGTCAGGAATAATATCGTGGTGTATTGATGCCCCCCCCTGTTTCAAAACAATTATCCAAATCAAGTATCGAACTCACTTAATCACAGGCGCTACACAGAGAGCAAATTGTAACTGTTAGATTCTTTCCCAAACAACTTCCACTTCATCACCCTCTCCGAGCGCTGTTTCAAGTATTTTAACAAGAAATGGGTCGGCGCCTTTTTCATTAAAAATCTCAATCTGAGATCGATGGAGCCAGTAATCCTGATCGTTTTTATCCTCTTCTTCTAGCTGATCTATCAGAAACTGGAGCTGCCCATCTGTCAAAGTGCCAAGGTCTTCGCCCGTTTGTTTATTGCGCAACTTAATCATGTGATCTCCCCCTAAAATAGGTTAATTTTGAGTGGTTCTACGCGATGTTTCTCAAAAATATCGCGAATTTAATTTTCAACGCCAATCAATAAGATTTTTGATTTCATCCATTGAATCAACGACCGCATCCGGCTTGTAAATGCGTATATCTTCGCCGTGGTTGTAACCATATGACATACACACAATATTAAAACCGGCAGCGCGCGCTGCTTTTACATCACTTTGCGAATCACCCAACATCAAAGACTGTGCCGGTTTGGCACCCAGTTTCTCTGCCGCGTGCAACAACGGCATAGGGTCCGGTTTTTTCTTCGGCAAGGTGTCACCACAGACAATCAATTCAAAATAATCACTGATTCCCAGATCTTTCAACAAAGGCAAAGTGAACTGTGCCGCCTTGTTGGTTACACAACCCAAACGAACATCCGTCGTTTTCAAAAAATCCAGCGCCAATTTCACACCCGGATACAAACGACTGCGCTTGGAAGTGTTGTCACGATACAGTGCTTCAAATATTGGCAAGGCTTTAGTGAACAAGGCTTCGTCGGGTTCGCCGTCGAGTTGATTGATTAATGCTCTGCGTACCAATCTTTCCACGCCGTTACCCACCCACAGCCGCACTTGCTGTTCGCCGCGCACAGGCATCGACAACTGCTTCATCATTTCGTCTACGCAAAATGCCAAATCAGGAACGCTGTCTACCAATGTGCCATCAACATCAATTAAAACCATTACCGGCTTCATCAACATACACATACCCAAACTGATAAATTAAAAAACTTGACGCAAAGACGCAAAGAACACGAAGAAAAAATATTTTAATCTTCGCGACTTTGCGTCTTTACGTCAGATGTTATTGCTTTGCCTTGGCCAATTCGTCACGCATGGCTTTGATCACGGTGTTGTAATGGTTCGCATCGGTTTTTTTGGCTGCGCCAAATATGGCAGAGCCGGCAACAAACGTATCCGCACCGGCTTCGGCAACTGCGCGAATGTTATCAATCTTGACACCACCATCGACTTCCAGCCGGATATTACGGCCTGAGTCCTTGATGATTTTGCGCGCTTCACGGAGTTTACCCAGTGTGGCAGGAATAAAGGACTGGCCGCCAAAACCTGGGTTCACTGACATCAGCAACACCATATCAACCTTGTCGAT
>JANOOU010000297.1:0-6322 GCA_031421475.1 Gammaproteobacteria bacterium
ACGTTGGTAACTCTGCGTGATATGCCCGCGGTGATAGTCCATATTATGCCCAGTACACAGCCACCAGGTGGTATTGGAGAAGTGGGTGTACCACCCATAGCTCCTGCCATCGCCAACGCAATTTTTTCAATAACCGGTGAACGATTACGCGCGCTTCCACTACTCAACACCGGAAGCTGAAAATGTTCACCCAATTGGGTGAACATTTTGTTTTAGTTGGGGTTTTTGATCATGAATACATGGATTTATCTGTTGTATGACCGTAAAATGCAACACTATATTAAAGTGACAAGAATATGACGAAAACCAAAATAAACGAGCATTACCCGTTTAAAAACAAACCGATTCGTTAGCAGCTTGTTGAAAAACATTTTCGAGACCGCCGATGCAAGGCAAAAACGGGCGAAAAAGCGGAGTTTACACGTAGTCTGTCGCTTCGCGACCCCGCATTTTGAGCCCGTTTTTTAACGCCGCAGCGGCAACGCAGATAGTTTTTCAACAAGCTGTTAGCTAAAAATGGACATTGTGGTTAGCACTACTGGGGGATAAATGATTCAAAACAAATTTTTTAACCTGACGATTGTATGTTTGACGGCCTATCTTGGTGGCTGTGCGTCAGACGCCTATGTCGCCACCAATTCACCTTTATTGAAAGATCAAGCCGGCTCGGGCGCCATCAATATTTATCGTATCGGTGTGGACGATACCCTTAATGTCAATGTTTGGCGCAACCCTGAATTAACAGTAACAGTACCCGTACGTCCGGATGGAAAAATTTCCATGCCATTAATTGGCGATGTTGCCGCCGCCGGCTCTACACCGGAGGAAGTGTCAGCAGACATCAGCAAACGCCTGCAAAGTTATGTACGCGATCCCAATGTAACGATTATGGTAACGGGCTTGCAAAGTCATGAATACCTGGCGCGTTTACGTATTACCGGTGCCGTTAACACACCCAGCTCATTGAATTATCGACAAGGCATGACTGTACTCGATGCTATATTGGCGGCTGGCAGTGTTAATGATTTTTCTGCGCCAAACAATACCAAGTTGTATCGTAAAATTGATGGCAAGGCACGTGTTATCAATATACGTCTGGGCGACATACTATATGAAGGTCGTCTGGAAACGAATATAGACCTGCGTCCGGGTGACATTATCACTGTGCCTGAACGATTATTTTAGGTGAGGAGATTGCGGTATGACACATTTACCGTTTGAGGAAGTACTCCACACCCTGATGGGAGAGTGTTATGCCCGGCGTAATACTATTTTTGTTATTTTTGTTGTCATCAGCTTAACAGTGTTAGCGGTGGGTACGGTTTGGCCCAAGCGTTATACGTCCTTTACCATTATCCATGTTGATAGCACTAATATTTTGCAACCCTTAATGCAAGGCACTGCGGAAGCTACAGGATCCGTCGACCATGTAACCAACGCTCGCGAAATTATTTTTGGCGAACGCATCATGGGAAAAGTGTTAAAAGAGGCCGGCTGGTTAAAGACCAATCCCACGGAAGTAGAACAGGAAAAAATCAAGCAATCTATCAAGTCAAATATTCTTGTAAGCGATGTAGGTAATAACTTAATTCGTATTGAGTACCGTGACAGCAAGCCTATGCGCGCCTATGTCACGGCCAAAACCCTGGGTGAATTATTTATTAACGAAGGCGAGCGCTCAAAAATTGAAGAGAGCCAGGCTGCTTTTGATTTTATAGAAAAGCAGGTTAATGAATATCTCGCCAAGTTAACCAGCGTTGAAGATGAGCTGCGTAGCTTTCGTTCAGATAACCCGGATGCACGTCCTGGTCTTGAAACTGAAATCTCCAATCGTATAGCTACCTTGACATCCAATCTCGAACAGGCCCGACTGGATGTAAGAGAAACCATGATCCGTCGGGATTCTATAAAAGAACAGTTGTCAGGCGAAGCTGCAATTACCATCAGTCAGTCGAAAGAAGGGCAATACCGCGGCAAGATTTCCGAGCTGCAAACACAACTTGAAACACTACGCCTGGACTACAACGAAACCTATCCGGACATAGTTCGCCTCAAACATCAAATTGAAGACCTTAAAGAATCAATGACCGAAGAAATTACCCGTCGGGAAAGTGCACGTGGACAGGCAAAAAAGGAGGGCTCCACCTACGTTGATGAATCCATTATGCTGAATCCGTTATATCAACAGCTTCGTAGTGATTTATCTACCACTGAAACACAAATTGCCACATTGAATGCGCGTATTTCCGAAACCAATAAAATGATTGACAATGAATATCAACGTGCACGTCGTATTCACGGTGGTGAAGCCACACTCACAAAATTAACACGTGATTATCAGGTTAATCAGGAAATTTACCAGGATTTATTACGCCGTAAAGAGAATGCGCATGTATCCCGTAGTCTCGATCGTGAAAACCAGGGCTTAACGTTTAAAATACAGGAGCCAGCGAAGATTCCATTGTTACCCACCGGTCTTCGTTTTATTCACTTTGCTGCTGCCGGGTTGTTAATTGGCGCGCTGATACCCGTAGGCCTGCTCTATGGTATGTTACAAATTGATCCACGTGTTCGTTTCGCAAAAGTCATATCCAGCGACCTTGGATTACCGATGTTAGCTGAAATATCGAGAATACCTTCAGCTACCGAGCTGAAAAGAAACAAGGCTAATCTCGCAATCCTCTATTCAGGCGTGATGATGGTATTAGCCATCTATTTCATCGTTGCCTGGATTAAATTTATTGGACAAGTGTGATGAGCAAAATCGAAGAAGCTCTTAAAAAAGCCAAGGCATCCCGCGGTGACAACGTTACCAGTATCCGGGCAGGTACGGATTTAATGACGCTGCGATCCGGCGAAAAAGGATTAATGGCCGGTAAAGGCGCATCAAATCATTCCGTTGCCCGTCGCAATTCATCCACTAAAGAAATTGCCTTAATGAATAGTGGCGACCTTCTTGAGCAACATGAACTGGCAGAATTACGTGTTATTCATTCTGAAATGTCGGATACAGCCGTTGCAAATACGTATCGTGATTTGCGTACCAAGCTCATACAGCGTAGCCAGGGGAAAAACTTTATTGCCATGCTGACATCTTGTGTGATTGGAGAAGACAGCAGCAGTACTTCATTAAATCTGGCAACGGCTTTTTCTTTTGATGAAAGCAAAACATCGTTGTTAATAGATTGTAATCTAAATAATCCAAGGCTCGATATATTCCTTAATATGGAAACGGATGTCGGATTGACCGATTATCTTGAAAATGAACATATCAACATTGAAAGTATTTTGCATACTACAGGTATCAAACGCCTGAAAATGATTCCTGCTGGCACAGCACATGAAACAGCGACAGAATATTTTACCTCCTTGAGAATGCGTCAACTTATGTCCAGTCTGCTGGGGCGCTATGATGACCGCTATATATTTATGGATGCCGCGCCTATTACCGAATCTGCAGACACGCGCATTCTGGTCGAGTTGTGTGATTTTGTATTACTGGTAGTCCCCTATGGACGAGTTACGAAAAATCGTATCCAGGAAGCGGCAGATGCGATAGGCAAGGATAAATTACTAGGTATAGTATTTAATGATGTTCCCAGAATGCCGAGGCTAAAACTACCCGCATTTATCAATAAAATACTGGGTATTTGAACGGTGCTTACATGATCTCGCGCAAGGTACTGTGCAATGTGACGCTGTTGTACTGCGTTACAGCATCAACAGCGGAAGTGCACTATTCAGCAGGGACAACTCTAATGCATGCTACAAATATTAATCATCAAAACACCCCTGCCGACAGCGAAGTAGCACAAACACTACGCGGAAGAATATCGGTTATTGAAAACACTGCCAATCTGGTTGCCAATATTGATACCACTCTGGAAGCCACTCGCTACTCCAATAATCAGGCAACTGATGTTACAACGGGACAGCTCCTGGGTACTGCACTGTGGTCTATAAAGCCTGGACAACTGGAATGGTTTGTATCTGATGTATATACCCAAACAGCGCTTGATCCCCTGTCCAGTAACACACCCAGTAACAGGCAAAATGTAAACGCATTAACAACTGGCCCGAACTACTATGTGCGAATCAATCGTAGAAGTAACCTGGCGTTAGAAGCCCGCGTGGAAAATTATGCCTATGACAATGCCCAAATTGATAACAGCCGAGTATTTGGCGCATCACGGCTGGACTATATGTTTACATCATCCATTAGCTCGAATCTGCACTATGAATCTACGCAGGTCATGTACGAAAACAATGTGTTGAATCCAGATTTTAACCGCAATGATGTATTTCTTGGATTGCTTTATCAACGCAACGTGAATAGGGCGGAACTGCAAGGTGGTTATACCCTTATCAACTATGATGGCAGAACAGATACCCGAGTGTCACGCTACCTGCTGGCATTAGAGAACAGACGCACACGAACAACTACGATACGCGCTGAATATAACAGAGAGATATCGGATACCAGTAGCGATCTACGTTCTGTTACATCAACCGACAACACAACTTTACTGGCAACCAGTGCACTGCTGTATGTAAGAAGCTCAACCAGTCTAAATATAACCAATACATTATCATCTGGTACATTAATACTGAATGTATATAAAACAGATTCTGATTATTTAGCTGACGATACACAGGATCAAGATGAAACAGAAAAGGGTGCTTCATTAAGAAACCTCTGGAACATTTCTGGCAGTTCCAGCTTAGCTATTGATGGCAGTTATATTCAATCCAGTTATTTCAACCGTGTGCCTGAACGGATAGATGAAGATTATTTATATGGTGCAAGCTATATCCATCGTTATGGACGCAATATTAATATTAATCTGAGAGCACAGCAGGCTGAGCGAAAAAGTACAGAGTCTGCTCAAACATACGATGACACAAGAATAACTCTTACTCTTGAATATGTATCCAGATAAGGAAAAATATGTACATTGATTATTTTGGCTTAAGAGATTACCCCTTCCGTATTACACCGGATACGGATTATTTATACATGAGTACTGCGCATTCGCGTGCTAAGGCATACATGGAATATGCCATTTTTAATCGCGAAGGCTTTGTGGTGATCACGGGCGAAATAGGATCAGGTAAAACAACGCTCATTAAAAAATTATTAACTGAAATTGCCGATGATGTAATCGTGGCAAAAATATTTCAAACACAGCTTGATGAAGTTGAATTACTACAAGCTATACTTGTTGAATTTGGCATGAATCCTTTTACTGCTAAAAAAGTAGAATTACTCAACATGCTGAATCAGTTTCTGGTAAACAGCTATCTGGATGGCAAACAAGTACTGTTAATTATTGATGATGCTCAAAATCTAAGCAAACGCGTATTAGAAGAAATAACCATGTTATCGGGCGTAGAAACCCAAAAAGAAAAAATTCTTCACGTTATTCTTGCCGGTCAACCCGAGCTTAACCAAAAGCTGGAAGCTCCTGATATGGAGCAGCTGCTGCAGCGTGTAAGCCTGCGTTATCACGTACGGGCATTATCACTTGATGAAACAAAAGAATATGTAGAACATCGTTTAAAAATTGCCGGTTCAGAGAATAAAATTTTTCTTGATGACCTGTATCCAATGATTCATGAATATACCGGCGGCATTCCAAGGTTGATTAATACCTTATGTGACACAGTATTAACATGTGCCTATGCTGATAACAGGCCTGTTATTGATCAGACTGAGTTAGATAGCGCACTAAAAGAACTGCAATGGCGTAAGTATGCAGATAATCATCGTGCCGAACACAATTCACAGTATATGGATCAGGATAGTTTGTATGATGTTGAGCCGAATAACAAAGAATCAATCAGCCCAGCAGATGCAAAAAATCTCATTCAAGGCGCTTATAGTCCTATCGCATCCCGTGCACTGGTAGAAATTTCGCGCCAGTTAAAGCGCATAGCTGACCATATCGAAGCCAATAACAAACCGCCTGCAAAAAAGAAATCCTGAATATGTGTGGCATCGCCGGTTATATAAACTTGTCTGCCGGGCCAAAACCCGAAAAACAACATCTTGAGAAAATGATTCAGATGTTGCAACACAGGGGGCCGGATGATTTTGGCTATTACACAGACAATCAAGCCGGATTGGCACATGCACGCCTGAGTATTATTGACCTGGACGGCGGCCATCAGCCGATGGCTGACGCAGAGGAATCGGTCTGGATTGTATTTAATGGTGAAATTTTTAACTACATTGAACTACGTAATGATCTAATAAAATCAGGTGTGCGTTTCAATTCACACAGCGATACGGAAGTCATCATCCATCTTTATAAAACCCATG
>JANOOU010000298.1:0-4817 GCA_031421475.1 Gammaproteobacteria bacterium
ATTAATTTTTAAAGTATCGGTAAATCAACCGACCCATGCAGGTGCTTGATCCGGGTGGGTTCTATGCCATACCCGCTGTTAAAATGGATGCTCTATACGTTTCGGCTTGGATTGTTCACTTGGATGTTGAATCAACTGCAACCTGAAAAACGCGTCACACATGTAGTACGTTCTTTGTACCTGGCTGTACTTATCCCCTTTTTATCAACGCTGCTCTGTTCGCTAAAACACATAGAGAGTTTTTGTTTCGGGCACAAACGACAAACCCTGCCGCAGCAGGGTTTGTGTTGTAAGGAATAACTGATTTCAGACTGGATGGTTACGACGACGCCCAACAGCTACGAGCCCCAGCAGTCCAACCCCCAGCAATGGCAGTGCAGCAGGCAGCGGCACAACGGCCGTTGTTGTTGGCGGCAGGAAGGTGGCTATGCCATCGCTTTCTGAAACACTCAGACCACCACTAAAACCGTTACTGCCCATGCCCCCGGTGCTCGAATCGCAGTCGGTGGTGATGGTGTTACCACCCAGTGTTACGCCACCGGTACTGGCCAAGGCTCTACCACAACCAATGCTTGCGCCGGTGTTCAAGGTAATGCTGGTGTGCGCAAGAATATTGCCTTGGAACGTAGTTGATGTGCCAAGCGTCGCAGAGCTAGGAGCATTCCAGAATATGCCGGCACCGGAGCCTGTGTTAATAACGTTAACCGCCGAACCCGGTGAGGTGATGAGTGAACTTTCCATCAGGAAAACCCAGCCCGCATTGGCGTTACCGCCACCATCGAGCGTGAGAGTGCCGGTCAAATTACTCACACCGGCGGGCACTGTATAAACACCCGGCGCCAACGTCAGCCCGCCAAGATCGGCAGTCTGTAGCGTACCGGTCCCCAGGGATCCCAGGCTCGAGAAGGCATCGGTGAGTTGATGTTGTGCCTGATGGGCGTCCCATGTGCCGGCGTGCACATTGCCGCCCGTGACTTGTGAATCGGAGACCGCACCGCCCGGTGAAGTGTTAAAGCCTGTAATCGCATTCGCACCACCACATGACCAGACACCTACATTTCCACCGACAGTGCTCGTGGGAACATTGATCACCGTAGAGCCACCCAGTACGGTAAAGCTATCTGCCATACCGAGTATCGAAGTGGCCCAAACCTGGGAGGGGCCGGACAAGGCGCCGAGCACGGCGAGTGTTAATACAGACATTTTTTTTGTATTCATTTTACGAAACTCCAGTTGTTATATTTTAAGAGTTTTACACGAGCATCCCTGGCCCGGCCTGGTGTGTTCCACTTGGACAGCGGCGCAACAGCAACCAGAAAAACCCGTCACACATGCAGTACATTCTTTATATCTGCATTATGCTTATCACCCTTTTATCAACGCCGTTCCGTTCGTTGGGGCACATAAAAATTTTTGTTTCAGCCTCTAGAAAAAAAACGGAACGTTGCAATGAAGTGCGGGCAAAAGTTGTAGCCGTAGCATCTGCATCGAACATTTTTTATGAAGTGCTGCGAGACGAAAAAAATTCCCGGAAAACAGGTTTCCGGGAATCTTGTGGTGACTTACTAATAAGTCAGATGAAAAGAATACTATTCAAACAAAATAATGAATTGTTAAATCCAGCGTCATTCCGGCAGGGATTGCCGGAACCCAGATCACAGGGACGTGACGCTGCACACCCTCCATGGATTCTGGACCCCGGCAATCCCTGCCGGGACGACGACGTATTTTTAACGTGCCGGTATGGGTGCGTATCCTTTTCAAGTGTTCCGGTAGTATGTTATGCACGCTAAAGTGCTGTCGTTCCATTTTGCGTCAATCACGGATTTTGTTTTGAACTGTACGAGAGCCAGGCTTGTTGGCGCGGCCCGCATTATAGTTTTCAGGTTTCGCTATTTCAAAATGACAGTGTCTTAGTCGTCCTTGTCATGATGCTTGTTTTTGTCATGGTGTTTATCATCGTCTTCGTCATGGTGTTTTTTGCCATGATGTTTGTCATCGTCTTTGTCATGTTTCCAGCAGTGTTTATTATCTTTCGGAGGTGTGACACGGCTGCAACCGAAGACATTCGTTCCCGTCATGGTGACACCGGCTTGTGCCAGAACTTGTCCGATCAAACTGCCATCCGTGAACGTGGCGGCTGTGCCTGCGAGAACATTTCCTTTAAAGCTCGAAGCCGACATGGTTACGGCTTCCGCAACCCACCAATTGACATTACAAGGCTGGCCACTGTTGCTCATAACGACCGATAAACCGGTGCCGGTGAGTGCGCCAGTGCCGCCGGTTCCAATTTTGAATAACCATTTCGCAGCCGTGTTGCCCTGTGCATCCAGTGTCAGCGTGCCGTTGCTGGTCGTGGATGCTGCTTCAACACAGTAAACACCGGGTAACAGCACCTGGCCCGCGAGGTCACCTGTTAAATAAGTGCTACACGGTTCGAGCGCGAGTGTGTTGTAAGTCAACAGGAAATCACTGTAAGCGGCATTGGCAATAGCGTCGCCTGCAGGGTAAACCGTGCCGGCAACAGTGCTGGTGGTAACAGTGACGGCGGTAGGTGAGCCCACATCGCCGACAATCGTGGCGTCGGTAAGGGTCACCGCCGTGCCGCCGAGAACCGCAAAGCTGGATGCCGAGCTCGTTACCGGCGTGGTATCTGCCAGCACAGTGTGTAATGCCGACACAGAAAGCAGTGTGGCCATTAACACCGGCGCTGCTAATTGTGTGCTGCGCCTCGGGTGAGTAATGGTTTGTTTTAGTTGATTATTTTTCATGTGTATTCCTCATTGATATTGATATTTAAAATCAGGATTGCAGGATCGGCCAAGACCTAGTGGGACAAGCTCTTTGCCGGAAAAGAAAAATAATTTAAGTGGAGCCATGGCGTCTGTACGTTATGCAACATAACGCCGCATCGCCTGCGTTGTAACCGGATGCTGTTGTCTGGGTAAAAAATGTTTAACATCATTAAAATTCTTGCTTTTCAGTTTTACATGCCGATCAAATCGATTCTGCTGGAGGGCGGCAGCGCAGCGGATTTTCCGCTGCAATTACTGGCTCTTTTCGGGTTTGGAATGGTCAGTTTATTTTTGTCATTTATGTTAATGAAAAAACGCTGGCTGATGTAACAGCCAGTCGTTCGTTCCGTTTTTCAACGAGTTGTTAGGGAGATTTACGGGTTAAAACCTGTAATCGACACCTAATGTGAAGGTTTTGATGTGGGTATTTATTACATCATAACGCTCGGCTTCAAGCCGTAATGCGAGCGCCTCGGTAAAGCCAAATTTGAAGCCTGCACCCCAAAACGGATCATTGCCGTTACTGGACTGTGACGTATTGCTGAAGGAGGCGTCCGTGTCCCACCAGAACTGTCCACCTTTTACAAAGAGTGCTGACGCTTCTCCCACTGGAAACGACAACACAGCAGCCAGGCCATGACCATCCCCTTCGAATCGGTCGCCACCGTTGTTGACACGATCAAAATCGGTCAATGAGGCTTCGACGCCGAACATGTCGTTGAACTGCATACCGATAAGTGTTTTTATGACGTCGTCATTTTTGTCAAGGTTGTTTACATCGATGCTGTAGGAACCCATGCCAGCGCCAATATATGCGCCTGATTCATATGCTTGTACCGTCGTCATGGAGCTGAGTAGTAACGCAGCGCTTATAACGGGAAGTGATTTTAATTTGTAGATGTTCATGTGGTATTTTCCCTTGGTCTATTGGGTTGATGAGTGAGTATCAACCATATCATCCATGCATCTGTGTCTCTGTTTGTTATCATACATACATAAATTAAAATCACGCTGGCAGCGACAATGACATTTTTTGTTTTTTTTCGTGCACTGAGAACGCCAGGCTGGCGTTATGCAGAGTTTCCCTGAAAATAACAGGGTCTAAAACGCCAGGTTTTGCATATATTCTGCGTCTGTTAAGGCATGCATGGAATTGTATAATTTACCTGCGTTTCACTTGATTGCGCCATGTGCTGCAGCAATACCCGTCTTAAGGTCATCCCATATTTTATCGGCAGCATTTTTAATCTGCTCCCATGCTTCGCTGCTGGCATTTTTCATTTCTTTTAATTTATCAGATGCAGCGCGCTGGTGTGCCCGTAATTCATTAAGCTCTCTGGCGCGCAGGAGTTTTATGTCGGACCCGGCATCCTCTATTCTGATTTCCAGTAATCTAATTTGCGCGTTCCATTCGTTCAGTTGCGTCTCCATTTTTTGTATACTTGCA
This sequence comes from Gammaproteobacteria bacterium, assembly GCA_031421475.1. Lineage (GTDB taxonomy): Bacteria > Pseudomonadota > Gammaproteobacteria > SZUA-229 > SZUA-229 > JACPVK01. The sequence continues at coordinate 4,243 of JANOOU010000298.1, forward strand.
GTATAAATGCTCATGACTTAATCCTTCAGTTGTTTATGTTAAGAAAATTTAATTGTTTGATTTGATCGCGAGTTTATTATCAACCTGGAGGACACCCTCTATTCCCTGTGCGAGTGATGCAGCCATGTCGCGATCGGCTTGTGAATCAACTAATCCACTTAAGGTAACCACGCCTTTTACGGTATCAACACTGATTTGCAGTGTATCGAGACCGGGCATGGCAAATACGGCGGCCTTAACCTTGGTCGTGATTTCGGTGTCTTCTATCGCCACGCCAACCTTATTGCTTTGCGCGCTCATTTTGTCACCGATTCGATCGGTCGTTTCGCCAATCTTATCGCCTGCTGCGTCCATCGTATCATCGATATTCTTGCCGGCGGTTTCTGCGGGGCCGGGGTTGTCGGCGCACTCGAGTTTGTCAGCGAGTTCTGGCCACTTCGCGATCAGTTGGTCGCGAACTTCCATCGAGCGATACCTCGAACTGGACACGATGAGATACGTCGAGCTGGTCGATGGCTTTCTCGATTTCCCGCCTGATCCCGACGAGACCCACTGCGAGGTTCAAGGTTTCGCGC
>JANOOU010000299.1:0-3465 GCA_031421475.1 Gammaproteobacteria bacterium
TACCACCGTTCGCCCTGAGCTTGTCGAAGGGCCATGCAGCAGGCTTCGACAAGCTCAGCCCGAACGGCTTTTCTAGTGCTTTGTAAGAATTATTAATTTCCGGAGGTGCCCTTAAGTAAATCATGTTCATAATCCACATCACGTAACACATTCCTATTATCGATTTCAATTCTGTGTATGCCAGCAGAATACCGCCGCAATAAATCTCTCGCACCAAAATCACCCTGTAGCCGCAACAGTTCTGTTTTGAATTGGTTGCCAATAAAAACCGGATGGCCGCGTTGATGCTGATAATACGGCGCTACCATCGGGTGGCCCTGCTGGGCGGCAGCGATAACAGCTGCGTAGGTTTCAGGTTGAATAAATGGCATATCTGCCAGAGCGATTAACCAGCCATCACAATCCAGCGTATGTTGTATGCCGAAAACCAGGCTGGTTGCCATGCCTTGATCTGCGTTGTAACAAGGCAAAATGGTGAGAGCCAGGTGTTCCAGTTGTTTAGCCAGAATAATATTGTGTTCAGCTATCACGACAGTTAACGAAGACACATGCGGTAAAATATTTTTTGCAGACTGACCCGCAATGCTGCTATCAGCGAGTGGTTCAATGAGTTTATCGCGGCCAAAGCGTGTGCTCTTGCCAGCGGCGAGTAACAGACCAGTTATTTTCATCATAATTACCAGAAGCGTTTAACAGCTTGTTGAAAAACTCAAAATATTTGTATCTCTTTTGGGTGTTTTTCAACCAGTTGTTAAGGTGTTGCGGTGAGTAATTTACGGTGACGGCGTGCGGTGATGTCAGCCAATATGGCGAGCGCGATTTCAGCGGGGGTGCGGCTGCCAATATCCAGGCCCACTGGGGCGTGCAAGCGTGTAATGTCTTGCGCCGACACCCCCAGTTCTTTTAAACGTATTCGGCGTTCTTCACTGGATTTTTTAGAGCCGAGGGCGCCAATATAAAATGTTTTAAGTTGCAATGCTGTCATTAACGCCATGTCATCGAGTTTTGGATCGTGGCTTAAGGTTAATATAATGGTCTGCTCATCGGGTTTGATTTCGCGTACCACATCATCTGGCATGTGTTTGTTAACAACGATGGTTTCTATGGGCCAGCTTTTTTGATAAGCCTCGCGCGGGTCGCAAACAACTATATGATAATCCAGCAGTGTAGAAAATCTGCAAACAAATTGTGACAGCTCGCCGGCACCAATTAATAACATACGCCATGTGGGCCCGTAATTTCGCCACACACTATGCCCATCCGTATGCAAAATATCTGCATGGGTGGTGTTGAGCAGGCTGGGGTCCTGTGTATCCAAAAAAATACGGCGGGAGATGCGTTGGCGTTTTTGCAGATTTTCCAGAATGGTAGTGAAAAATTGCAGTGGTAATTCGCATTCAACCAGTAATTTTAATTGACCGCCACAGGGCAGGCTAAATTGTATTTGTGAAGCGGTTGTATCGCCGAAATATAGGAAGTGCGACGAACATTGATTGAAGTGGCCCGATGCAACACGGCTGAGTAAATCATCATCAACACAACCGCCAGACACCGAGCCTGCGAATTCGCCGTTGCAACAGATGGCCAGCATGCTGCCAACCGGGCGAGGAGAGGACCCCCAGGTTTGAATAACTGTGAACAATACAACATCCAGTTGCGCTTGCCGCCAGGTGCAAATACGTTCAATAATGTGAAGATCACTGTTGCTCATGCTGATGTGTGTTGCCGGGTTTCAGTAAATTGTTTTATCGATTTTATTTTTCCATGCAACAAAGCTCTGGTTGCGATTGCTGCATTCGCATTGTTCTATGGCAAGCGTTTTGTCAATGTGCGGCAAACAGATTTCACGTGCTATAAAGTCATCATCGAATCCTGCTTGCGCAGCGTCATCACCACTGGCTGCGTAAATAACGCGGGTAATTCTTGCCCAGTAAATGGCCGATAAACACATGGGGCAGGGTTCGCAGCTGCTATAGAGTGTGCAGCCATCGAGATTAAAATCCTTGATTGTGATACAGGCATTACGTATTGCGATTATTTCGGCGTGTGCGGTGGGATCATTATTCAGTGTAACCTGGTTATTGCCGCGGCCAATAATGGTTTTATCTTTTACAATCACCGCACCAAAGGGTCCACCGCCTTGCGCGACAGAATCTATGGCCAGTTGTATCGCTTGTTGAGTCCAGTTTTTGTCAGATTCGTTCTGCATCAGTATCACCCTTAATCAGATAGTAAGTTAGTCCTGATTAATTCAGAGATTTCTTAATGCCGTTGTGCACGGATTAGTGTCGGGTTGTTGAGCTGTCCCACCCGATATGGCCAGTAAATAATGCCTCTACATCCACCGCATCATATTCATAATGCGCATTGCAGAATTCGCAATCAACAGAGATGGCACCTTGTTCCTGCAATATTTTGTGTGATTCTTCTGTGCCCATGGATACTAAAATAGTATCAATGCGTTCGCGTGAACAGCTGCAACGAAAGCTGACGGGTTCGGCATCAAATAATCGCACGTCTTCTTCATGAAACAAGCGATGTAAAACATCTGTTGCGGGTAGGTGAAGTATTTCATTGGCCGTTAGTGTGTCGGCCAGCTGCGTGGCGCGAGGCCAGGCATCGGTGTCTGTAGTCGCGCCGGGTAACTCCTGTAATAAAAAGCCGCCGCAGGTTTTGCCATCTGCCATCAGCCATAAGCGTGTATTAAGTTGCTCGGACTGACGAAAATAATTTTCAATAGCATGACAAAGTTTATCGCCTTCTAATGCGATGATGCCTTGATAAGGTTCGCCGCCGGGTTTATTTTTGGGCGGTTCAATGGTGATGACCAATTGCGCATGGCCAAATATGGCTTTCAAATCTTTTTCCGGCACCTCGTCATGCCAGCGGGCAATGCCACGAATGGTATTTTCTGAGGTGGCTTGCGCGACCAGTAAATGCAGTGGGCCGTCACCACGAATTTGCATGATCAGCGAACCTTCGAATTTCAGGGTTGCGCTGAGCAAGGCGCAGGCCGCCAATGCTTCGCCAAGAATATTACGAACAGTTTCCGGGTAGTGCGAGCGTTGCAGTATCGCCTGCCAGCTAGCATCCAGGTGCACCATCTCACCGCGCACATTGGTGTTTTCAATAATGAAACGAAAAAGCCTGTCGTTATCAGTCATGTCGTCAGGGCGCTAATTTTTTCTTTAGTATGGCGTTGAGTTGCGCCGGATTGGCCTTGCCTTGGGAGGCTTTCATGGCCAGCCCGACAAAAAATCCGAAAACTTTATCCTTGCCTTCACGATATTGCGCAACCTGTTCCGGGTTGTTGGCAATGATGTCGTTTATGAGTGATTCAATGGCGCCGCTGTCAGTAATTTGTTTCAGCCCACGTTTTTCGATAATAACGTCAACTTCACCTTCGCCATTCCACATCGCATCGAATACTTCTTTTGCCAGTTTGCCGGAGAGTGTGTTGTCGCT
>JANOOU010000300.1:0-5703 GCA_031421475.1 Gammaproteobacteria bacterium
GCGGATCCAGAGGACATCACTTTTATAAACAACGGCGTGGGCTGGTTAAACGATTTATCCAAACAACTATACCAACAAAATTTTACAACACTGGATGAAAACGCGCGCGAAACCATATTGCGTAAAATTGAAACCAGCGACGCAGGGGAACGCTGGTTATCCTATTTGCTCACGCAACTACTGGAAGCGCTGGTGAGCGACCCGGTATATGGCAGCAATCCCAACGGCATAGGTTGGAAATGGCTGGAGCATTCCCCTGGCTACCCACTGCCCGGCCACGATGATATGTATTTCAAACTGGCCCGGCGTGTACAACGGAACAACAAAGCATGAAAGATTTTGATATTTGCATAATAGGCAGTGGCGCGGGCGGTGGCCCGGTTGCACTGGAATTATCACGCGCCGGCTACAGCGTGGCTGTACTGGAAAAAGGCGCCTGGTTTACCGAAAAAGATTTTTTCAAAGACGAACAAGCCTGTTGTCGTCACAGCGTGTACACACCCTCACTCAACGATGAACAGCATGTCATTGAAGAAAAAATGAATGATGGCAGCTGGCAAGGTGAAGCCACGTCAGAATCCGGATGGGATTTCTGGAACGGCAACATGGTGGGCGGCTCATCCAATTTAATGAGCGGGTTTTTTTATCGATTAAAACCCGAAGATTTTCGTTTGTTAACGGAATTTGGCCCGATCAAGGGCGCCAACATTGCAGACTGGCCCATCAGTTATCAGGATCTCGAACCCTATTACGCCAAAACCGAAACCGAAGTGGGCATTTCCGGCCGCGTCGTTAAACATCCATTTCAAGAACCGCGTTCGACAAAAGACTTCCCGTTTCCGCCCACCGCTGAACATATTATGGCAACGCATATTGATCGCGCTTGCGAACAACTCGCCATCCATCCCGTGCCAACACCGCGTGCCATATTATCCAAACCACACCACAATCGCCGCAGCTGCGAATACTCGGGTTATTGTGGCAGTTATGGTTGCTCATCCGGCGCGAAAGGCAGCTCTCGTGCCGCATTGCTGGATCGCGCCGTACTGACTGGAAAATGCCAGATCATTCCTCATGCCAAGGTGTATCGCCTAAACACCAACAACAAAGGAAAAATTAGCAGCGCAGAATATTACGACGCTGGCAACACCACACAAAGCATTCATGCAAAAATATTTGTGGTGGCGTGCCAGGCCGTTGAAACCAGTCGTTTATTATTATCATCTACCAGCACACAACATCCTGATGGAATTGGTAATAATTACCGGCAGCTTGGCAAAAATTTATTATTTTCCGGCGGTGGTTCCGGTTATGGTGATTTTGATTACAAGCAGTTTGATCCGGTAACCGCCAGCGCCATGAAAGCGGTTGGGCCATTTGTAAATCGTGGGGTACAAGACTGGTATGTTATTAATGATAAAAAACTGGGCCGCGTCAAAGGTGGCACCATTGATTTTCTGTTACGCCACCCCAACCCCATCGCCAAGGCCACATCTGTCAAGCGCGACGATAACGATAAACTACTCTGGGGTAAACCGTTACAACAGAAACTCAAATCATTATTCATGGACACACAATATCTTCGCTTCGAGGTATTTAATGACTGGTTGCCAACCGATAATTGTTTTGTAGCACTGGATAAAAGCGTAAAAGATCGTTGGGGCTCCGCTGTTGGTAAAGTCCGCATTGGCTATCACCCGCACGATTTAATCATTGGCCGCTATTTGTCTGATCACGCCGAACGTGTACTTAAACAAATGGGCGCCAGTAACATCCGCTCCAACGTGAGCGGCGCACCCCCACAAAATCTCATGGCGGGCGGCTGCCGATTTGGTAACGACATTAAAACATCGGTATTGAATGCAAATTGCCGCGTGCATGATGTCAATAACTTGTATGTAACCGATGGCAGCTTCATGCCAACGGGTGGCAGCGTGCCTTATACCTGGACGATTTATGCGAATTCATTTCGGGTGGCCGACATTATTAAGTCGCAAATTTGATCAGGCTGCCATCCCTGCCGGAACGACGAAGTGGGAGGCATCACCTATTTCATTGCCAGCTTAATGGCTAATTTAAAAAATGTTTAAGGATCCTCTGAACCAGTTGGGGCGAGCTGATTTGCGAGGCAGAATTTTTCAGCGCCCGGCGCCCACTTATGAAAAACGAGTGTCGGGAATAGCCGGGCCTATTGCTAAGTTTTGCTTTGCTGCGATGGAAAATTCTGGCCGCAATGCGGCCACACATAATTTGTTCAGCGGTTCATTAATGACGAATACGCAAATCACTGGAGCAACTCACTGGAGCAACTCAGGTCATAGTTTTCTTCCGCTACAAACATAAACCGGCTGCCGTTTGCTTCAATATCTTTCATCGCGGGGGCAACCAGTTTAAATGTATTCGTTCGCAATGATTCATACATACTATCAACACAATGCTCATTTGTGCGTGCAAATATCCCTATAAGCGCCCATTGGTTATCCGGCTGCTGCATAAAAATCTGTGGCCGTAAATATTCTGTCCTGCCATATTGTTCCTTGCTAATAATCAGAATCTCCGATTTCGCATCTGAATTTAAATCAATTAAAAAAGCTTCGCATTGACTGCCTTTATATCTCATGCATTCCGGAATTTTCCAGGTACTCTCATCGTTATTCCATGTCTGGTCAATAAATGCAGCGGGCAATACGCTGCCTTTGGGCCATACCGTTATATTGTGTGTATTATCTTTTAGCTCATCGACTAACTCGAACTCCCACTGACGTGCTTTCTTTTGCGTTGCGTCAATTTTCTCACGAACCAAGCTCGCATCCGCACCTTGCCAGGTAGCACGCAAGGAGTTGAGGGCGTTCAGGCCGTAGCGTTCACCCTCCAATTTCAAATAATCATAATCAAATTCTGCCGGTTTTATTGTTCCATCAAGCAAGCGATTTACCTGGCTATTAACCGACACACGCGCGGGGTCTGCCAGGGGCGTGAGCAACGCCACCAATACCATTAACACCAGAAAAGCGGCGGCAATATTGGTTGGCGCAATTCGATTGAGCCAGCCACGCTTCTCGACTGCAGCCCAAACATAGCCGCCTGTGTAACAGGCACTCACCAGCAAACAACTGGCAGCAATGATGCGATCTACCGTCCAGCCATATTGCTGCACGCGTAACCAGAGTGAATAGACTGCTATTAACAATAGGGGGGCCAGAAGCAACGCTGCCAGCCTCGTCGTCACACGGATGATGCGTGTCAGCTGTTCACTCACTTCGCCATTTTGAAAAGCCGTATTAATTAATATCACCAACACCGCCGATGCGCCCAATAAAACAGCGGTGGCATTGCGTGTCGCCCATAATGGCTCCAGCCCGGTGAAAGGCAAGCTGATAATAAATCCGGCAACCATGAACGTAACAACCGGCAACAACCAGGACATGAGTACCAGCAACAAGGTACGAATGCCTCTAACAATACCCGGCTTGACATCTGTAATATGCATGGCAAATGAAAATGCAAACACACTCACCGGAATGGAAAACCACTTCTCATTCAACAAACTCTGCAGGAAATAAAGCTTGACCAATATGAACAGACTCTCCCCCAGCCAGAATACCGCCCATAAGATACCCACAAATAACTCGGCAAAAATTAACTGGATGCCAAGTTTCCAGGCGCTTTCAAAATAAGTGGAATAGCGTGCAATCAGTCGATTGTCAGCGGTGGCCGAATAAACCAGTGCATGGGCAATAAACAATCCCCCTGCCATAACGAAAAAAAGCTCCGGCGATGGCAATAATTGTGTGTCCGGGTTTATATACTCGACAAATCCGGCACGCCAAATATCATACATACTAAGGCACACGATTATCACACTGGCCGAAATAACCCAGCGCAAAATGACGCTGTTTTTTATATGGCCAAGACTTGAAACAAAAATAACGGGAGCAAAAATAATAACCATTAACAGCGGCATGAACACATAAGGCAGTTTTTCGGGCCATGCGCTGGATTGACCTGCAAAGTATAAATAATACAGAGCAAAGCCCTGAAGTAAACCGGTTAATAGCCGAACTCGCGCCACCTGGCTCGATACCATTGAATCAGGAATTGATAACTGCTCGTCGTGTGTAGTGTTCTGCATAAATACCGTATTGTTCCCAGTGCGAAATATATCAGGCGAGCATAAGTCTGCTGTGATTTTAATTCAAGAAAAATCATGGACGCGAGCCAGGGAGGCTTTGAACAAATATGGGCGAACTGATGGGTGAGTCAGAATTTTTTAGCGTAAAGCGGCACATCTAACACTCAACTTTTAACGCTCTCAAATATTTTTCAAAATCTGCCGCCCGCAAATTTTTGTAATCATCGCGATTAAATGCCACCACACCACCTGATAATTCATACCAGGTGAAACCACTGCTCCATGCAGGTACTTTTACCGTGCCCTGGGTTTTTCTTGGATATACATACACCCTACCCGGCAGATACAAGACATTATAGGGTTGTACCGCTGCGTGCAGATTGTTGATAAATGCCCACGAATCAGATACAGAATCAAAGACGTGGCAGTTAGCGGGATATTCTCTGGTGCCGCCATTGTGTTGCCAGAAATCTTTCGTAACAGGCCAATCGTCTGCCTCAACAAACATCTGAAAATGAAGATGATTAACCGAGGCGTAAGCACCATAACTGTTATAGCCAAACCCTACACCCCTAAATTCATCTGCCAGTGCCTGACATAATTCAAATACATATTGATGATCGGTAAAATCCAGTAATTGCGCATGCTGCGCCATTCGATCCAGTACCAGCAAACCATGCAAATCGGCAAACGGATATTTGTTATAGAACAAATCAACTTGCCGACCCAATAAATCACCTTGCCAAAAACATTCAGGTGCCATGAAAGGTTTATTGAAATTAAACGCATCCTCATTAAAAGGCTCCGACATTCTGCCGGTATGGACAACCTGTGCTATGCGTTTCGGGCGAAACGCGCGCAAATGATTGAACTGTATTTTCCAGATTTCTTCATGCCGTGATTCACCCATGCGGATTTCATCAAAACCCATGGCGTGTAATTTAAGAAACACCAGCAAATCTTCATCCACCACATCAACCGTACGGCCTTTTAAAAATGCACTGCGGCAGTTTTCGTATAAGTTGCGATATTGTTTTTCGAGCAAGAGGCGGATATCAGCAAACAAGGCCGCATCGCCTATGGCATTGGCGCAGACCAGAATGAACGCCCCAAAACTGCCTTCTTCTGCCAGCCGGTGCAAACCTGCGTTAAATTCATGACGGAATAGTTCTATGGAGGTAAAGGGAGATTTCATTATGTATTATTTTTATAAACCGTTAAAAATAGGTGAGCAACTGAATTCCAATTTTCAACGAAATGTTGGGTTTTATTTTTATGGAATCTATGATTGTGATCATATTATAAAGTACGTCAGGCGTGTCTAGAATTTGCGTTTTCGTATTTTTTATATTCTACAACCAGTCATCCAGATAATAAATACGCTGGCTTTCAGCGGATACAGAAGGGCCTATTACTTTTGCAGCAAACAAATATTTACCGGGATTGGCGCCTGCCTGTGCCTCCTGCTCATCAAATACTATCGTCACACAACTTTCTGCAAAGCGTCCACGTGAGCGACGCGGTGCGTAGACCACGGCATAATGTACCTGCACCACTTTTGTTTCACTGTC
>JANOOU010000301.1:0-2877 GCA_031421475.1 Gammaproteobacteria bacterium
AAGGCCAGTCCGTTTCGGTAATGCACCAGGCCATGCACCATCGCACCAAAAGTTTGTGCCATGGCAGAGGCATCAATCACCGCCAGAATCGGAATGCCAAACAGTGCGGCCAGATCAGCACTGGACGGATTCCCGTCGAACAATCCCATCACCCCTTCAATTAAAATCAGGTCGGATTTTGCAGCGGCATCATGCAGCAATGCACGGCAATGATTTTCGCCACCCATCCACAAATCCAGTTGATACACCGGCTCGCCGGACGCTCTTTCCAGAATCATCGGGTCGAGAAAATCAGGGCCGGTTTTAAATACACGAACCTTGCGGCCTTGCAAACTATGCCAGCGCGCCAGTGCGGCCGTGACGGTGGTTTTACCCTGGCCGGATGCGGGCGCTGTTATAAAAAGTGCGGGGCAGCGATGTGTGCTCACAGGTCCACACCTTTTTGCGCCTTGATGCCGGCACGAAATGCATGTTTGACATCCGCTAATTCTGTCACCGTATCCGCGTTGTCGATCAGCTCTTGTGTAGCGCCGCGCCCGGTGATAATCACATGCTGCATGACGGGACGCGCTTTAATATCTGCCAGTATTTCAGCAAGCTGTAACCAGCCATATTTAATCGGATAAGTGAGTTCATCCAGCACCACCAAACTAATGGATTCATCACGCAATAATTGCCGTGCAATTTTCCAGCCTTGCTGTGCGGTTTCGGTATCGCGCGCCAGATTTTGTGTATCCCAGGTAAAGCCTTCGCCGAGTACATGCCAGATAACGTTGGCATGTGGGCGAAAGAACGCTTCTTCGCCGGTGTCGCTGCGCCCCTTGATAAATTGCGCTACGCCCACTTTCATACCATGACCCAAGGCACGCGCCACCATGCCAAAAGCGGAAGATGATTTGCCCTTGCCATTGCCGGTGAGCACCAACAGCAAACCGCGTTCTATATCCGCTGCGGAAATAGATGCATCGATTATTTCTTTTTTGTGTTGCATGCGGTTGCGATGACGTTGTGCATTGTCGTCTGTGCTCATATATTTTTTCCTGTTAACGGGTTATGCGAGCCTGATGATTTTTTACCAGGCTCAATAAAATATGGATCACAGCCGCGATGCCGGTGTAAAACGCCAGTGATTGCAGATTGTGGGGGAAATATTTCACCAACCGCGTACCCAGCTCAGTGAAGCTGGTGTCGGCAAAGCTGCCAGAGAAAAAGTAAAAGCCGCCACTGGAAAAAAGTTCGCCCAGTATTGCAGCGATCATCAATACCGTGATTAACGGAAATATCGTGCGCCAGTTAAATTGATATTGACGTGCATACCAATGGCCGGCAAACCAGAGCGAGGCATAGGTGGGAATTAAAAATACATAGGCCGGGCTGATGCAGAAATTTGAAACACCGCCAAACATTACCGCAGCAAAATCCAGCAACACCGTTTCAATCAGCAATACCGCAAACAGCGCGGATTGCCGGACATAAAATCCTGCCAGAAAAAATACAGCCCAGGAGGCTTCAGGCAGGTGGACGGCACTTGCAAAGTGATGGCCGCGTGTCGTGAACATAAGCACCATCAGGCCCAGACTGATGGTGAGTTGTTGGCGTGTTGTTAACGTTAGCATGGCGTGCTATTTCCTCTAAGGAACCTCTGATTAAGTCAAAAAAATATGAACGTAGGGCGGATAAGCGCAGCGCATCCGCCGATAACTATGGTGGATGCGCTACGCTTATCCACCCTACAAGACTGATGGTGAGTTGTTGGCGTGCTGTTAACGTTGACATGGTGTGATTTCCTCAAATTTAAAATTTTACAAAAGTGTTTTACGACATGATACGAATGATGTTGTCTACATTAATATGTTGCTCAACACATGCCGCCAGGCGATTAATTTGGGCTTCGCGCAAGCCGATGTAATCGGGCGAATGGGGCGCGACCAGCCCAGCCCAGTGCAGCAATGCATCGCAGGCCGGTGTTTCATCAAATAATCCGTGAAAATACGTGCCGGCGATTTGTTGATCCGGCGAAACGGCGCCATCCGTTTGTGCAGAGGTGGTGATTGCCGGGTGATTCAGTGCCGCCCCTTCGCTGATGCCAGCATGAATTTCATAACCGGAAACCGGGCAGTTGTTTAACCAGAGTCTGCCGGTTTTTTTGTGCAGTTGTTTGTCACGTTGCAAGGTGGTGTGTATGTCAAAATAACCCAATGCATGGCTCTGCCCCGCTGTACTTTCAATGCCATGCGGATCGTTAATGGTTTTGCCGAGCATTTGAAAACCGCCACATATGCCCAGTAATTTTCCGCCGTAACGCAAATGTCTTTGCAAATAATCCGGCCAGTTATTTTGATGCAACCATGCAAGATCATGGCGTACATTTTTAGTGCCTGGCAATATCACCAGATCACAGGGCGGTATAACCTGGCCAGTGGTGATGTACTGAAAATCCACATTCGGATGTAACCGCAGTGCATCAAAATCTGTGTGATTGCTGATGCGTGGCAATACCGGTACGATTATTTTGATAGATTGCGTTTCGGCTTTGAGTGGCTGCTGTATCAGCGCATCCTCTGCTTCCAGATGAAAATTTTGTAAATAAGGCAAAACACCCAGCACCGGTTTGTGAGTGTGTTGCTCCAGCCAATCGAGTCCCGGTTTAAGCAGATTGATGTCACCCCGAAAACGATTGATGACAAATCCCTTGATGCGATGCTGTTCCGATTCTGCCAGTAGATTTAATGTACCGATTAAATGCGCGAACACCCCGCCACGATCAATATCGGCAATTAATATAACCGGGCAATCCACGGCTTCGGCAAAACCCATGTTGGCAATATCGCCTGCGCGTAAATTAATTTCAGCCGGGCTGCCGGCGCCTTCAACCAC
>JANOOU010000302.1:0-5361 GCA_031421475.1 Gammaproteobacteria bacterium
TATCGCCAGCCGGAACTCATGGAAATGCGCGATGCCAGCCAGGAAGATGAACGTGAAAATCGCGCCAAGGAATGGGAATTAAATTACATCGCACTGGATGGCAATATCGGCTGCATGGTAAACGGCGCCGGATTAGCCATGGCCACCATGGATATGATCAAGTTACATAAGGGTGATCCGGCCAATTTTCTCGATGTGGGCGGTGGTGCAACCAAAGAACGTGTTGCTGAAGCCTTCAAAATTATTTTGTCGGACACAAAAGTTAAAACCGTACTGGTGAATATATTCGGTGGCATCGTGCGCTGTGATTTAATTGCCGAAGGTATCATTGGTGCAATCCAGGAGGTGGGTGTGAGCATACCCATCGTCGTTCGACTGGAAGGTAATAATGCGGAAAAAGGTTTTGAATTACTCGATAAAAGCGGTCTTAATTTAATAACAGCACACGGCCTGACCGAAGCCGCAAAAAAAGCAGTGGCCGCCGCAGGAGGTGCGAAATGAGCGTACTGGTTCATGCAGATACCAAAGTTATTTGCCAGGGCTTTACCGGCAAACAGGGCAGCTTTCATTCCGAACAAGCTATAGCTTACGGCACGCAAATGGTCGGCGGCGTCACGCCCGGCAAAGGCGGCACCCAACATTTGGGATTGCCGGTATTTAATACGGTAAAAGATGCCGTATCCAATACAGCTGCTACCGTCTCCGTAATTTATGTACCCGCCGCCTATTGCAAGGATTCCATACTGGAAGCGGTAGATGCCGGTATTGAGCTCATTGTGTGCATTACCGAAGGTATACCCACGCTCGATATGCTGGAAGTGAAAATTGCGGTGGATATGGCCGGTGCGCGCCTCATTGGTCCCAACTGCCCCGGCATCATTACGCCGGGTGAATGCAAAATTGGCATTATGCCCGGCCATATTCATAAACCGGGTAAAGTCGGCATCGTGTCGCGCTCGGGTACGCTTACGTATGAAGCCGTAAAACAAACCAGTGATCTGGGATTCGGCCAGAGCACCTGCATTGGTATCGGGGGTGATCCGATTCCGGGCACCAGCTTTATTGATTGTTTGCGCCTGTTTCAGGATGACCCGGATACCCACGCCATTCTTATGGTGGGTGAGATTGGCGGCAGTGCCGAAGAAGAAGCCGCTGAGTTTATTCAGTCCGATGTCACCAAGCCAGTTGCGGCTTTTATTGCCGGTGCCACCGCACCCAAAGGCAAGCGCATGGGCCATGCGGGTGCCATTATTGCCGGTGGTAAAGGCACTGCGGCTGAAAAATTCATTGCACTGGAAAAGGCCGGCGTCGTAACGACACGTTCCCCTGCCGATTTAGGTATGTCCATCAAACTTGCCGCCAAGTGGTAAGAACTCTCACCCGAGCGAGGTATTGCAGTATATTAGAAAATAAGGAAGTATTGCGTCCTTGAAATGATCAAAGGGGGGCAACTTTTAGTTACTTAACGGAGATCGTTCATGCGTGTTTCAAAATTGGCCGTGTCTGCAGGTTTTTCTGCACTTTTAACGTCCGCCGTTCAGGCCGGAAACGTGGATATCAACAGCTTTTTGACCATAGGTGCCGCCACTATCAGTGAAAACGGCAGTTATCTTTTCAATACCACCGAAAATATTTCCTTCGAAAACGATTCACATTATGGTGTGAATTTGCGCACCCAGGTTAGCGAGCGTGTGAGTGGCGCCGCCCAGTTACTGGCAACGTCAACCGATAGCAATTTTAATCTTGATGCGGAATGGGCTTACCTCAGCTACCAGATGTCAACGGATGTCAGCTTGCGCGCCGGTAAATTAAATCTCACCACCTTCCTGTTATCCGATTACGCCAAAGTTGGTTATTTGCATCCCTGGATACGCCCACCGGTAGAGGTGTACAACAACAATCCCTTGCGTAATTTTTTGGGTTTGGAGTTGCTGCATTTGAACCGTCTTGGTCGTACTGCAAAGCTTACGTCACAATTTTTCATTGGATCTGCCCAGGCTGAAAACGGTGCGTTGGAAATGAAAGCCAGTGATGGTTATGGCGTGAACTTTCAGCTTGATACCCCCGGTTTTACGCTTCGTGCAGGCGCTATCAGCCCGGTGATCCAGGTTGTGGCATTTAATCCCGCAACCAACTCAAACGTAGAGTTACTGGATGAAGATGATCGCGGCGTGATGTACACCATCGGCGCATCGATAGATGTGAATAATTTTGTTATGTTTACCGAAGCGGTTGCTACGGATACTGAAGGCCAGACGCGCGGTATTTTCCCGAATCAAAAAGGTGCATACCTGACGTTGGGATATAACATCGGCAAGTTTCTACCGCATGTTACGTTTGGTTCATCATCGGGTGATGTTTACACGGGTCCAACCAATCTTCTGGATCCCTTATGCAGTGGCGCGGTGGGTTGCACAGGTGCCAATGTTGTTCAAGCGCCAAAAACACAGGACTCTGTTGCACTGGGATTGAAATACACCATCGATGAAAGTGTTTCCATAAAGTTTGAAGTGCAGAAAGTGGACCTAAGCGTTGGTAAGGGCACCGGCTTCGCTACTCTGGAAGATTCGGGTGTCGAATCTTTTAATGTCGTCAGTGTTGCAATGGATGCCATATTTTAATGGCTGAATTCAGGCCTTTTTTTACGGGACACTTTTTATGCAAACTACGACCATTAATTTATTTCTGCTCATTTGCAAACGGTTGAGTGTGACCTGCTTGTTGTTGGGCGCTACGCTAGTAGCGCAGGCAGGAGATTTTGACGCCGGTGTTTTTGAATTTCAGAAAAAACTGGCGGATAACGGCAATCCGCAAGCACAATTTAAACTCGGTAATATGTACGAAACCGGTCGTAGTGTCGGCATGGATCTAGGTGCTGCCAGACAATGGTATGAAAAAGCGGCAGTCAATAATTTTAAACCGGCAAAAAACCGGTTGATCTATTTACAAGTGAAACGTGACGGCTTCAAATTTGAACACAAAAGCTGGATGAGTGAAGTGCTGGCCGATGCCAATGACGGCGACGGAGAGGCCAGTATGATATTGGGTGAAATGCATGAGCAAGGTATAGGCATGCCAAAAAATCTTGCCCAGGCTCAAACCGAATACAAGCGTGCTACGGTAAAAGGAATAGCCGGTTCAGAAATCGCCTATTATGCAGTCACGGATTTAATCAACAGGCAAAAGCAGGCGCAACAGGACGAAGAAAAGCAAATCCTTGTTGACCGTGCACGTAAGGAAGAAGCTGATCAGGTGTTACGTAAAAAAACCCAGCAGGAACAAGATCAGCAAAAACAGGCGCAGTTAAAAGCGGAAGCTGAACAACGTAAACAAGAAGAAGATCGTCTGCGTATGGAGGCACAAAAACGTCAGTTGAATGAACAAAAAGAACAATCAGCAGTACTGTACAAACAAAAACAGGCAGAAGCGGCTGGCAAATCAGCAGTAGAAACACCACCACCGGCCGAGACATTTGAGTCTGATTTATGCACCGGCAAGGCCGCCAGTTTTAGAACACAGTGTCGATAGCCCGATCTTTTTATTGAATCTTATTCATCGCCCGACGATGCGTTACATATCCGATAACCAGCGGCAACAGTGAAAGCGCAATAATCACCAGTATCATCAGGGTGAGATTATTTTTAATAAACGGAATATTGCCAAACCAGTAACCCGCCAGTGTCAGTGAAAAGATCCACAAAATTCCGCCCGCCAGATCCAGTAGAAAATAGCGTGAATAGGTCATGTGTGCAACACCGGCAACAAACGGCGCGAAGGTGCGTAATAGTGGCAAGAAGCGCGCAATAATAATTGTTTTGCCACCGTGTTTTTCAAAATAAGAATTGGTCTTATCGAAGGCGGCGCGGTTAAAAAACCGTGATTTTTCCCAGCGAAAAACCTTGGGCCCCATGGCGCGACCTATCCAGTAATTGGTGTTATCACCCAGTATTGCAGCAGCGAGTAATACCGCTATGAGAACATCAATTTCCAGTGCAGGCGAGGTTGCGGTGAGTGCGCCGGCAACAAATAACAAGGAATCGCCGGGGAGAAAAGGCATAAAGACGAGGCCGGTTTCACAAAAAATAATCAGAAAAAGAATGGCATAAATCCAGGTGCCGTATTCAGTGAGCAGGCTGGCTAAATGAATATCAAGATGCAGAATAATATCGATGAATGCAGTGAGAAGTTCCATGTGTTCAGGCTACTTTTGTTAATTCGCAGCATCATACATGAAAAATCACGGTTTGCCGGGTCGATGTTTGGGGCGCGCCTGCCAGGCTGTGACAGATTGCATAATGACCGGGTAGGGTAAATTATCAATGCCGTTAAATTTTGTAATAACCTGGTCAATTAGTTGTGATACATCGGTAATGGGTGAGGTGTCGGCACTGCTATCGAGTAATTTGCGCAAGCCAGCCAGGCCGCCGTTCTGTACGCGAATCTCCTTGTTATGAGGTAGTTGGCCATCAATTTCAGATAGTTTGAAAACAAAACGGGTCTGTTTGCGTAAGTGATTGAGCAGCGTGCTGCATTGCAGTTGTGATGGCGGCGATTCACAAGCAAAACCATGACGATCAGCCAGGCCGAACATCCGGCCCTGGGTGCATTGGGCCTGTAATGCGCACATGGCTTTTTCAAAAACACAGCGTAGTGGATTGATGCGGTTATAGGTGTTTTTATATTCGTCTTCATCCATGTCTATGGCCTGCTTAGATTTTGTAATGCAGAATCCAGATTATTTTTCATGTTCCATTACGATCGGTTTATCACGTTTTTCCATGAGCAGCTCTTCGGCGTGTAGTTCATTGTCGGCAAACATCACTTTAATAATGGCTTTGTCATGTGCGGGCTGTGCTATGCGTTGTTCACGCGCGAAAATCTTGGCATCCTTAAAGGCCTCAAAGGTGTTAATGAGCTGTAGTTGTTTCAGCATAGCCATTTCGGCGTTTTCAATACGGTATACAAAATATGGCATGGGAGCCTGACCTATATCCTGGTGAAATACTCAGTTATTATATCTGCTGCCTACCCCAGGCCTCAAGCGAACTATTTGGAAGGCTACAATGAATGATGAATTAAGCAAAGAACACCGGATTCTGGTGACCTTGCGTCAGGTATTAGCCAGTGTTGTACGAGAAGTGACACCTGAGCCGGGTATGCGTCACCCGTTAAGCCAAAAGACGATAGAGGATGTGCGCCAGTGTTTTACCCTGATAGCGGCACGGGAACGAGAAATCACCCAGGAACTGGGTATGCCCAGCCAGCATCGGCCGCATTATGTTGATGAGCCCAAAAAGGATAAAGTGGTGAAGCTGCATGGCATAGGCCAAAATAAAAACAAGCCCGACAAATAAACGGTGC
>JANOOU010000303.1:0-1849 GCA_031421475.1 Gammaproteobacteria bacterium
AGTCACATGTTTCGCAGCATTTTCAGTCAATGATACAGCCATAATTTTCTCCTCGCTTTACAACAAACCCAACGTTAGTTTTGCTTCATCCGACATGCGATCCTGATTCCAGGGTTGATCCCACACCAGCTCGACTTTTGCATCCTGAATACCGTCTACCGCTTTCACCGCATCGGCCACCTGTCCCGGCAAAATCCCGGCGACCGGGCAACCGGGTGCCGTCAGTGTCATTTTAATCGCCGCTTCAGCGCGTTCATTAATCTGTAAATCATAGATGAGGCCAAGATCATATACATTCAAGGGGATTTCCGGATCGTATACCCTGCGAATGGCCGCAATCGCACGCTGCTCCAGTGTGGCATCCGCGGGTAAGGCAATAGGCTCGGGTGATTGCATGATGTCACTGGTGCCGCGAAAGTGAATCGGTTTAACGTCCATCGCCTACTCCATTCATGACTACAGGTGCATGCAAGGTTTCATTTAATTTTTGGCTGGCGTATTGGTGCAGTGCTGGTAGCTGTATCGTATCCAGCACCGTATTGGCAAAGCCCAGACACAATATGTCGCGTGCGGCTGCTGCATCAATACCACGTGAGCGCATATAAAATATCTGTTGTGCATCCAGCTGGCCGACCGTGGTGCCATGACTGCACTGCACATCATCGGCATAAATTTCCAGTTGCGGTTTGGTATCCACTTCTGCATCACGTGTTAACAACAAATTATCATTGCTCAATTTGGCGTCACTACGTTGCGCATCTTTGGCTACGTAAATTCGACCATCAAAAACAGCGCGGCCCTTGCCATATAACAAACCCTTGAAATGTGAACGACTGGTACAGTTCGGCACTTGATGCCGAGTATCCAGATGAAAATCAATCAACTGTTGATCGCCCACGGTATACAAACCATTTAATTCGCATTCTGCACCGGCCTGCTGAAATTCCGTAATGTAATCGGTGCGCGCCCAGCGGCCACCCAATGCCAGGCTGGTTGCCCGATAAAAACTGCGCGCCTGCAACGACAAATACAAACTGCTTAAATGCCAGGCATGACGACTCTCATCTTGCAAGCGATAATGCTCAAGTGATGCATCGTCGGCCAACACAATGTCGGTTAGTTGATTATTAAAATAAACCGATTGATCGCTGCTAATAAAACGCTCCACCAGTGTCGCTTTGGCGCTAGCATCCAGTTTTATAACATTGCGCGGCTGAATCAATAGGGCCTGATCAGCAGACTGGTTCAGATAAATAATTTCCAGTGGTTTATCCAGCACCACACCAGCAGCAACATGTAACAACACACCATCACGATGTAGCGCACTATTTAATGCTGTAAACACATGTTCAGCATGATCAATCAATCCATCGGGATTGTTTTTAAGTGCCGTAGATAAGCCAGAAAAGCTAACACCGGCCGGCAATTGCTGCTGCGACAAACCTGCAACATAATGGCCATTCACCAGCACCATGCGATAGCTATCGACCACGGGCTGCAACCAAGCATGATCGGCTGCCACCTTGGGCGCCGCATGCACAGACTTAAGTGTTTGCTGGAACAGCGCATCAATACTGGTATAACGCCAAGCTTCAAGCGAACGGTTGATCACCGGCAATGTCATCAATATTTCTTTTAAGGTTGCACTCCGATCCAGCGTCCATTCGGGATTATTGGCGGAATTATTGGCTGAATGAGGGGCCGCACCATTCTGCGCAGCTACCAGCTGTTGCAACCAGTCACGTTGTTGTGCCGGGCTGATCATGCTGCGACCTCATTTTCAAGCCAGCCATACCCTTTTTCTTCGAGTTGCAAGGCCAGTTGTTTGTCGCCAGAACGCACAATACGG
>JANOOU010000304.1:0-1967 GCA_031421475.1 Gammaproteobacteria bacterium
CGCAGTTGATAGATTCCTGCATTGTCAGCTGCAGAAACAAACTGTGATGTGGTGCATCCCATCAACAAGAACAGCGCCAAGAATAAATTTCTATTCATTTTTGAAAGTTCCTTTTGTCTTAAATAAAACCTATCCGGGTCAACTCAAACTCTTCAGTCACCCTGCCAGATCAAGTTGAAAAAAAGTTGAAAAAAAGCTTAAAAAACAAACCCCACCGCCAGGGTAGGGTTTATATGAAACATTTAATAATATTAAACGTAGTTTGTGTTTTTTCTGCGACGAGCTGAAAAGCCCAACAGTCCAAGACCAGCCAGCAACATGGCATATGTCTCAGGCTCTGGAATAGGACTCACAACGGGATGTCCATTTTCAACTGGGCTCAAAATAATATTTCCGGCATACGAACCCGTTCCACTACCCGTCTTGGTGCCTGCTACATGCAACTGATAATTTCCGGGAGCTGCGCCACCTGTAAAACTCAGATAAGAAGTTGAACCACCTGTGGCACCATAAACAGTGCCGATTGATGCTTCAGTCAAGGAAAACATGGTGAACATGATGTTCTGGCCCAAGCCGATAATGTTGGCTTCACCATTACCTGATGCATCTGCCGGAATAGAAAAATTCAGCCAGTTATCAAACGTATTACTAACACCAGGGTTGCCAAAATTTGCGCTATACCCAGCACTGGCGCTACCTTCCCATGCACTCATGGTCAAAACACCTGCATTTGCCGTCCCGGCAGCAACGCCGAGCCACATGGTCAGGAAAACGGCTCCCATGCGCGAAGAAAAAATGTTTTTCATAATATTCCCCTCATATAAATTAACGATTTAAAATATGCCCTGATCAACAATTACCAATAACGAAGAGCAGAAGCATGTCGCCATAATATAGATGGAATTTATAAACACTATTGTACCTTGGTACAAGTACATTAAAGATTAGCCACCCCTTATTTCATAGGGCTTTGCTAGGTTTTTTGGCAAGAAAGAATTTAAAGTGCGAGAGATGAATAACGCTTATTGCAGCTATGAGGATTTGCCAACGCAACGATTTATTATTCAGCATGGAAGAAACCGTACCTGGACTAATTGCTGGAATCAACTGCGCCAGAAATGAATAATTTTGCTGCGCTAAGCGTGCGATTCCTTTAGCGTCGTGCGATTTTCAGACAGTTTCATCCTGCGGATTTTTTATTTTTCCCTTTGCTGCGGATATATTTTTCCACTTCACTTCGAGTTATAACCCCCGCCTGGCGCGCCACCAATTTTCCGGTCGGATCAAATATGTAAGTGGTCGGCAATCCTTGCACTTCGCCTATTCGGGCGGCCATGTTGTAGTCGCCCAACACGATGGGATAGGAAATGGCCGCCTTCTTGATATAACTCAACACGGATTTTTTGGCAGCAGCAGCATCCAATGAAAGGCCAATCACCATCAGGTTTTTATCCTTGTGTGCGTTATACAGGCTGATGAGGTCGGGAATCTCTTCCAGACAGGGTGGGCACCAGGTCGCCCAGAAATTCACCAGCACCCACTTGCCTTTGTAATCGGACAAGCGATGCACATGGCCATTGGTATCGGTCAGCGTGAATTCAGCCGCTGCCGCATTTAGAACAGGCAACAACAAACAGGCAAGTAACAATACGCGCAGCTTTTTCATCAGTACTTCCCTTGCTCATCCAGCAGCTCTTCGCTGCCCTTCGCGCCGTGTTCGAGTGTGTGCATCACCAAATACACCATGTCCACTGTGGCCATGTAGAAAATCGTAAATCCCGCCAGCAAACTGCCGATTACCGCCGCGAAAATTACATCACAACTGTTCCACAGTGTCCCCTCGAATAACGCTCCTGCGAACTTCATAATTCATATCCTCAATGCAATTCTCAAAAACGGCGCACATTAAAACGCAAAAGGACGCACGGGGCAAATTAAGCGGTCGGTTCGTTCATCTTGCCGAACAG
>JANOOU010000305.1:0-1538 GCA_031421475.1 Gammaproteobacteria bacterium
GAAATACGCCCAGCAAATAAACGCCGATACCATTCGACGCCAAATTTTGGATCGGTGAGACGGCCAACCTTCGGTGCATCGGGCGTTCCCGACGCACCGGCTGAATGACACACTGCGCATGATCTCTTATAAATTTCGCCACCTTCGCTGGCGCCAGCAACGCTGGATATGATCAGCAACAGCAGCCCTAACCAATTTTTGATTTTTTCCCCATTCATTATTTCCCCCAAGGGTTCCCCGAAACCCAACAAGGATATTGAATGCAATAACTGTGCCATTAGTTTTTCAAGCGGGCGCCTGTTTCTAAAAGCATCATTTCCTGCAATAATCCGGGACAAATTGATAACAGGCAAAAATTTAATGAGCATGGCACAGGATGATTTGAAGCGGGCGGTGGCCATTGCGGCGATAGCGCATGTTCCGGCTGACTGTATCGTAGGTGTGGGGACGGGCTCGACCGCTAATTTTTTTATTGATGAATTAGGCAAAATCAAGCACAAAATACGCGCAGCTGTAGCCAGTTCAGAAGCCTCCGCGCAACGTTTGCACGGACATGGGATCAAGGTGGTGTCTCTCAACGATGCCGGAACGCTGCCCGTTTATGTGGATGGGGCAGACGAAATTACGCGCCACCTGCATATGATCAAGGGCGGCGGCGGTGCATTAACGCGTGAAAAAATTGTCGCGGCAGCAAGCAAAAAATTTGTCTGCCTGTGTGATGCCAGCAAGCTGGTGGATGTGCTCGGCAAGTTTCCGCTGCCGATCGAGGTCATTCCGATGGCGCGCAGTTATGTGGCTCGCCAACTGGTTACGCTTGGCGGGCGGCCCCAATTGCGCGAGGGTTTTACCACCGATAATGGCAATATCATTCTGGATGTGCACGGACTGCAAATCCTGAATCCGGTGGAGCTGGAAACCACCCTCAACAACATTGCCGGTGTCGTTACCAACGGCTTGTTTGCGCGCCGGGCGGCTGATGTGCTGCTGCTCGGAACACCTGACGGGGTACAAACAATTACCGATGGAAAATAATATAACTGTCATCATGCGCGGGTAGTATCTGCCGCACTTTCAATAAAGGAACATTCTTATGGTCTCCACTGAACATACCTCGAAACAATTTGATGCCGAACTTGAAGCGGTGCGCGCGCGCGTACTGCAGATGGGCGGCCTGGTAGAAAGCCAGATACGCTTGGCCGTTGAGGCACTGGTCAGCGGCGATGTGGCATTGATGAACCGCATCATTGCCGATGACCATCGCGTCAATGCGATGGAAGTGGAAATTGACGAAAGCTGCAACCAGATCATTGCGCGCCGCCAACCAGCCGCCGGTGATTTGCGCATGATCATGACAGTGATCAAGACCATCACCGATCTGGAACGCATAGGCGATGAGGCGGAAAAAATCGCCCGCATGGCCAAATTATTGTCACAGCGGGAGCGCCTCATTCTGCCGCGATATAACGAAATCAAGCACGCCGCAGAGCTGGCGCTGGACATGCTGCGCAAATCACTGGATGCCTTTGCCCGGCTGGACC
>JANOOU010000306.1:0-3374 GCA_031421475.1 Gammaproteobacteria bacterium
AGCGCCGAGCAAACCTGTTATCAGTAAGCCCGCTGTTGTAGAACCTGTGCTGCCTGCACCGGTGGACGCGCCTGTCGACGCGCCGAATGGCGTGACCATGAGCGAACCCATTACCCATAACAATTCGTCAGCCGTGACGGCGAACACACAATACACGGTACAGGCCGGTGTTTTTGAGAGCCGTGACAATGCCATGAAACTGGTTGCCGAGTTAGGCACCAAAGGCTTTGATGCCTATGTCGATGAGGTTGGCAGTAATACCGGCGATACAAAATTTAATGTGCGTTTTAGTCGTAACAGTGATCGCGATTATGTGCAAAAACGCCTCGCGCGTTTCAAACAGCTGTACACCACATCGGCTTATATCATCGTCATTGACCCGTGAGCTTGGGTCATCACATCAAATTACTGACCATTGATCTTGATGACACCTTATGGCCGTGTTTCCCAACGATTACCCTGGCTGAACAAACACTGTACGACTGGCTAAAAATAAATCTGCCGCGTATTACGCAACGTTATTCGCTGGACGATTTGCGTAACAAACGCAAACAATTAATGCAGCAACAACCTAACTTGCAAAATGATTTATCCGCTGCACGCCGTGCCCATTTTCAGCAACTGGCCGATGAATTTAATTATGGCCACGACTGGATTGAAGAGGGCTTTACTATCTTTCACCATGCACGCCAGCAAGTTACATTTTACGATGATGTACTGCCGGTGTTATCGCAACTCAGTCTGCGTTTTAAAATGATTGCGCTCACTAACGGCAATGCACATGTCAATTTGGTGGGCCTGGGCGATTTTTTTAGCACGCAATTTAGCGCCGCCGATGTGCAGGCTGCAAAACCCGATCCCGCCATGTTTCAGCGCGCGATGCAGTTTGCCGGTGTAACACCGCAACAAACGCTGCATGTTGGCGATCACGCGATACACGATATCGAAGGTGCGAAGCGTGCGGGTGTAACAGCGGTGTGGCTGAATCGGCATAACGAAGCCTGGCCGTATGACAGTTTTGTTGCAGATTATGAGATCAGTAGCCTGCATGGCTTGCTGGAATTGCTGGCTTCATAAACTTCCTGCTACAAGAGGGCGCAATTGGTGTTGTTTTCGATATAATGCCCCGACAAACTTTTAACTGAATTGATTCATGAAATATAAAACTGACGATTTACGCATCTCCGGCATGCAGGTAGTGCTGGCGCCGGAAGAACTGCATCGCGAATATCCGCTGTCGGAGCGCGCCTCCGACACGGTGTATCGCACTCGCCAGGCGATACATGAGATTTTGCACGGTGCAGATGATCGGTTACTGGTGGTGGTTGGGCCGTGTTCGATACACGACCCCAAGGCGGGTCGCGAATACGCGCAGCGCTTGAAACACTTGATCGACGCGCTGGGCGAGCAGTTATGTATCGTCATGCGCGTTTATTTTGAAAAGCCCCGCACCACCGTCGGCTGGAAAGGTTTGATTAACGATCCGCATCTTGATGCCAGCTTCAACATTAATCATGGTTTACGCCTGGCGCGCAGTTTATTGCTGGATGTGTCGGCCATGGGTGTGCCGGCCGGTACCGAGTTTCTGGATTTGATCAGCCCGCAATATATCGCGGATGTGGTGAGCTGGGGCGCGATTGGTGCACGCACCACGGAATCGCAGGGCCACCGCGAGCTGGCGTCCGGTTTATCCTGCCCGGTGGGTTTTAAAAATGGCACCGACGGCGGCCTCAAAATTGCGGTTGATGCGATTCAGGCCGCTGCTCGTCCGCATGTGTTTATGTCGCTCACCAAACAAGGCCATTCCGCTATTTTTTCAACCACCGGCAATGATGATTGTCATATCATTTTGCGCGGCGGTAAAAACCCCAACTACGATGCCGCCAGTGTCCATGACGCCTCGCAACAACTCGAAAAAACCGGCCAGCATGCGCGCATCATGGTGGATTGCTCGCACGCCAACAGCGGCAAGAATCACGCCCAGCAAGCCGGTGTGTGCCGCAACGTGGCTGCCCAAATTGCAGCGGGTGATCGACGTATTTTTGGTTTGATGCTGGAAGGCCATCTGGTGGCAGGTCGGCAGGATGTCGAAAAAATCGAGGAACTGGTGTATGGCCAGAGCATTACCGATGCCTGCATGGGTTGGGATGAAACTGAAACCTTATTGCGTGAACTGGCCAGGGCGGTGCAACAACGTCGCGGGGCAAAATAAAACCGGGTTGACGCCACCCGAGAGCATTGTACCCGGCGAATATGAAACTGTTGTGGTGGTTGGCCGAAAAGAAATCGTTTGACCTCATGACTTACACGAAAGCTTATTCATCATCATCTTGTGTCCACAATACCCAATATTTCTGGGTGCTCTTGTCTTTGTGAATGCCTTGTAATACATTGCATTTAACCGAATGGAGGGTATGACCATGAGTGCCACCACTGTTAGGCTTCAGCCTGAAATCGAAAAAAACCTTGAAGCGATGGCAGGCAAGCTGCATCGAACCAAGAGCTGGCTTATAAATCAGGCGCTTAAAGAGTACATCGAGCGCCAGGAACTTGAGCAGGCACGTTGGCAAGAGACTATGAAGGCCATGGAATCCGTCGCGCAAGGCTAGATTGTTTCAGCTGAAGCGGTACATACATGGCTTCAAACCTGGGGCAGTGCCAACGAACTGCCACCGCCCAAAATAGGCCAATGAAACTGGTTTATGCAGCAGAAGCAGTAGCGGATTTGGAGCGGCTGCGGGCATTTATTGCAGAAAAGGATCCACCTGCTGCATCACGTATCGCCGAAGAGCTGATAACGCGCGTAGAGAACCTGATACTTTTTCCTGAAATGGGCCGTAGCGTTGCGCTGGCACCCGATCCCAAAAGTGTACGTGATGCAATATTCGGAAAATACCGGGTGCGGTACTCAATTCATACCGATGCCGTGGTTATTCTCCGCATCTGGCATCATTACGAAAATCGTGAGTGACGTATTTTTTATTACAGGTATAGTGCAGACAATAATCGTGACCGCCAGATTGACAGCGATGAGATTGATCAATATTTGAAAAGCAACGTGAATAATTCGGCATTGAAAAAACATGAGCAGTCGCAACAACCGGAAGTGTTCGGTAAGAATCAGGTATTGATACGGTATTGAGTCGAGTCCCTGCCAACAGGCTCAATTTCTGACAACATTATTTTCCAACTTAACTGACCCGGATAACAGCTAAACATAAACCGAAATATTTAACCCTGACATAGGGGGTTGCGTGTTTCGGTGACTATGCGCGCCATCTCATTATGCTAAACCGCATCAATTTACTCATTATTATTGCCGTCGCCGTCGCCAGCATTGGCATCTGGGCCTATGTTAATCAACCTACCGAACA
>JANOOU010000307.1:0-2201 GCA_031421475.1 Gammaproteobacteria bacterium
CCAGATGCTGTATGTCTGGGTGAAGTTGCCAAAAATCGCCGCCGCCGATGGTGTGAATTCGTTCTGGATGTATTACGGCAATTCCACAGTGTCGGCTGTTGTGGATACGACAGGTGCCTACGATGCACAACGTATTGCGGCATTGCATTTTTCTGAACAAAACAATGTGGTGGTGGATAGCAGTAGTTATCACCAAAAAGCGGAACTGATTAATGTTGAGCATATCGCCGCGTTGATTGGCAATGGATTGAAATTCAATGGTCAGGGTGCGTTAAAAATGACACCGGCCGCCACACTGCAATATTTACCGGGTAAGGGTTTTGCGTTCTCTGCATGGATCAAGCCGCAAGGTGTGCAACAGGATGCCTGGATTTTTCAGCAAAAGAGTTCTGCAGGTGAATTATTGTTAGCCGTGCGCGATAACAAACTGCTGGCGCGCTGGAACAATATTGAAGCGGTGGCGGCTGCACCCTTAACCGCCGATAGTTGGCAACACGTGGCTTTGAATATTGATGCGCAACGTTTTGCCATTTATGTAAACGGTATTGAAGTCGCTTCACAAGCGGCGGTGGTGCCTGCGTTTACAGCCGATGAAATTTGGGTAGGTGGTGGTGCTGGCGGAAATGCACAGGCTACGCACGGTTTTGTGGGCGACATGGATGAAGTGGATTTGTCTGCTGCATCACGTACCGCAGAATGGTTTTTATTTACTTCGAGTACACAGGGGCAACAATCAACCTGGATTACATTGGGACAAAGCGAACAGCTGGGTAGTGTGGGCGGCAGCGACACCCAATATCTCACCGTGATTATGAAAAACGTGACACTGGATGGCTGGGTGGTGATGGCGTTACTGGCCGTGATGGCGGTGATCAGCTGGATGGTAATGGCGGCCAAGTCCATGATGATTCTGCGTATACGTCGTGACAATCGCGCATTTACGGAAGCCTTTCATAAATTACCCGTGAACAGTCCGGCTGCCCTGGATGCAGAAGATGAAACCAACAATGCATACGCGGATTCACCGTTTTTAAATTCCATGTTTGGCAAACACGATCATTTTCAGGGTTCACCTTTGTATGCCTTGTATCACCAGGGTATACACGAGCTGCAATTGCGCGTGGGGCGCTCTGTTTCTGCCAGCGCTAATAATGCCTTGTCAGCGCAGGCAGTGAGTGCAATTCGTGCGGCACTGGATGCATCGCTGGTTCGCGAGACACAAAAAATCAATAACAATATGGTGTTGCTCACCATTGCCATTGCAGGCGGTCCATTTCTCGGGCTGTTAGGAACGGTGCTGGGCGTCATGATTACCTTTGCTGCCATTGCGGCATCGGGTGATGTGAATATTAACGCCATTGCGCCCGGTATTTCCGCTGCATTGTTAGCAACGGTTGCCGGCCTGGTGGTGGCGATACCGGCGTTGTTTGGATACAACTATCTCACCGTGCGGGTTAAGGAAATTCAGGCAGACATGCATGTGTTTGCCGACGAGTTCATTACACGTATTGCTGAATATCACAGTTAAGGGGTGCCGTATGTACATTGATGACAACAAGCCGATTGATGATATTAATATCACACCCATGTTGGATGTGGCGTATGTGTTGTTACTGATTTTTATCATCATGACCACGGCAACCGTGCAAGGCATTATGGTGAACCTGCCAAAAGCCAGTGCCACGCCCAGTCTCGCCAAACCGCAAACCAAAGCCGTGACGATTGCACAGGACGGCACTATGTATCTTGATACCTATCCGGTTACTTTGCAGGAACTGGAATCACTGTTACGTCAGTACAAAGCGATTAATCCGCAACTGCCTGTTGTTGTTAAAGCGGATTCCCAAATTGCCTATCAGCGTGTGGTGGATGTGCTGGACATCATGGGTAAACTGGAAATTTCACAACTTGGACTGGTTACGCAACGCCTGGTCAAATGAGTGCGCCCAATTTCAAAACGAAACTGATCACGTTAATGCCGGCAGTGTTGGTATCTGCGGCATTGATATTGGCTGTGAGTGGCGTTATCTGGCTGAAAAATTATATTGCACAAGATACTACGACCCAGAAAAAAATAGTGCAGCAAATCACACTGATCACACCTCCCCCGCCACCAAAAATTGATGAGCCACCACCCGAGCCGGAGCCCGAAGAAAATATTTCCGAACCGGAAGAAGTGCTGGATCAAACACCGGAACCGG
>JANOOU010000308.1:0-9335 GCA_031421475.1 Gammaproteobacteria bacterium
ACGCCGGCATTGATAATCAATGACACTGTAGAAAACCAGATTGAATCCAAAAACTGTAAAAAATACCGGGTGCATGATTTATCCCCAAATTTGGGGTATTGAATATAGCACATAGGCTATGCGCCATATTATTTCATTTACAACCAACAATCTGCTAAGAAGAAGTGTGTTACCAAGTATTTTTTGTTGCTGTTTCAACGAGCGCGGCCATGGCCGATGCATCTTGTAGCCCACTTGTTTTCAATCCGGCAGTTACGCTGAATTGATTCTGTTGTGGCTGATTTTGACTGACCTTCCACTTGCCTGACAACCGTGAAATGACCATTTCGAAGCCAACAATATTTTGGATAAGTTTTTCTGTAAAATCGTGCGGTGCATCGGCAACGGCCCACGGTGCCGGGAATGCTGCTTCATTATGGGTTGTGAGAGCTTCCAGTTGCGTGCGTAACCATGTGGCGTCATCGACTACACGCACATACCCATAGGCGTGTACAACGGCATAGTTCCATGTGGGTACGACTTTTTCTGTTTCTTTTTTCGTTGCGTACCAAGACGGCGTGATATAGGCATCGGGCCCATGAAACACGGCCAGAACTTCCGTGTTTTTTTCGAAGTCGCTCAAGATCGGGTTTGCACGGGCAACGTGACCTTGCAGGGTGCCGAATGGGGCGGGCGATTTCAATAAATGCAGCGGAATGTGATTGGCATTCAATCCACTCGAAGCCAGAGTGACCAGGGTTGCCAATGGATACGCACGGATAAGTTCGTGCATGACCTCTATTCTGGGCTCTTCAAACTGCTTGGGTATGTACATGGCTGCCTTTTGCTGTTCGCTAACGTCCGAGTTGAACGCGTTGTTAGCCGTTATTTCATTGGATGACGAATAATTGTTTTCCATTTTTTCGGGTCTGCACGGCGTACATCACTCAAATATATCTCGTGATGTTTTCCAGTGCGGCTTGTTTTATTATCAATGAATTCATGCAGCTGCTCAATCGTTGGCCCTTCTTCAGAGAAGGGGCCTACGTGGAGTATTTGAGCACAGAGACCTTCAGAAAAATCCTCCAAGCGTAGATTGTCGATACCCGGCAATTTTTTCTTTCTTCTGACTTCGACAATGGCTGCTTCGATGATTTCATTTGCCACGAAGGATGGCTGCATAATCATCATCGTCCATTTCCAGTTTGCCTTGTCATTGGCCACGAAGGCGGACATGTCATCCGCCCACCAAAGCCCTTCGAGCGGCATGACGGCATAGTCAATGACCTGTGCCCCTTTTTTGACCATGAACTTTGCTGTGTAAGACACAGAAAATAAGGCTTCTACAGCCTGCGCATAGTCTTGCGACGTATTTGGATCTCCCTCGCCGTCGACCATGAGGAATTTGAACATTGGCACTTCAACCTGCACAACCTCCCTGGCAGACGATTGGTACAGATGCTTAAGGTCTTTTTTGAGGTCGATCTTTTTCACGGACTCTGCTGATGATGGCCAACGAAGTTGTAGAAAACCAGGTTGAATCTTGTTTTATATGATTGCAATTATTTTGACAAGGATTATTTAATTACGCGCGGGTTTCTAAAAAAATATCAACTGACTCTTTGGGTTCTCATCACAGTGTATTAGGCGCGTTTGATCCAGTAGTCAGGCTTTCTGCTATTGTGCATGACAGCGACAATGAAAATGTGATTGTCACTGGGGTAATAGATAATTGAGAAAGGGAATTTGCTGAGCAAGAATCTGCGCGAGTGCTTCTTGAATTTAGGCCAAGTGTTTGGAAGTTCCAATATAGCTTGATAAGCCGCCTCTAATTCATTTATGAAATCATCACCCAGCCCTTGAGCTTGTGCTTCATACCAACTGAACGATGCTTTAATTTCTATTGCGATATCTGGATGAAATAATAATTCTGGCATCCTAGCGTTTAAGCCCTTGCTTAATATCTTGCCAGGGTATGCCATTTACTGCGCCGGACTCCAGGTCTGTAAACCGCTTTTCTGCTAAATCTGCCCAAGCTTCGTCTACGCCCTCGTCTTGCATGGTTTCGAGCGAGGAAATCAGGCAGTGAGCCACAAGAGCTCTTTCTTCTGCAGAAAGTTCTCTCATATTTTCAATGATTTGCTTGAATTTTACTGACATAGAAGCACCAATGGTGAAAGTACAGGAATAATTCTAGCATGTTCACGAAATCACGCCTAAAGATCAAGCATCCGTATCATTTTTATTACGCCCGATTCAGTGTGGCGTGACACCTGCAGATGCACATGATTTGTCATCGACACTTCAGCAGGAATATCATATTGATGTTTTTCGCCGTGTTTGAAAGCACTACAAGATAGAATTGTTAATCGTCTCCTGCACGAAATATACCGATGGCGGCCCGCAATGCAGAACGGGTATCAGGTTGCGTCAGAATGGGTTGGCGGCGCTCGGCTACCACCGTAAAAAAATATTGTCTACCCGCCAGATTGGCGCGCCGATAATGTGACATAGTTATATTCTTGTTCTATATGGTTGCAATTATTTTGACAGGTAATATTTAATTACTACATGGCTCGATTAGTGGTAAATTTCATTCGTTTTGTCAATAGCTTCTGTTAGTAAATGTGAAAATATATTGGCTTGATTTTCGTCTTCCCATCGCATACCTACAGGGCCTTCATTAAGGCACTTAGTAATATTGAGACAATCTAGACATATTTCGGGCATGCCGCTCATTTCGATTGACCAACCTTTAGGCATGAAATGAACAAATTCATTACGGAACCAATTTAATCTTTTTATTGAGTTACCCTGCTGGCCGGCGGGTACAAATTTAAAACCTAATATTTCGTGCTTTTTAATCTTTTTATATAAATTTAGAAAAGCATCCATTTTTGTTTCTGGATAGGTGTCTCCACTCTCATGCGCTTCTAACCATGCCTCTGCATCCTCTTGGCTCATCACTAACAAGTCGTTACCAAGACCAAGGTGAAACGCCATTACGCTCTGAACTGCGCTATGCAATGCAATGACGACCCATTTCCAATAAACAATATCTGAATTGATTTTAGAAACAGCATCTATATAGAGCTTTAAAGACGCTATGGCATCTTCTCTCTCATCAGTCCTGAACCAATTTTCCGGCATTGTTTTTACCGCTAACGCTGCGCATATGACGTGATCAAAGGCCGTAGGCTTTTGCGAGTCGGACGGCCAGTGGCCGCGTACATGATGCGATGGTTAGGCAACGTATTTATGTGCATGTAGTTCGACTAACTGTAACGGTGCCAATTGGCCCGCCGTCGCTGCCGCGATATGAGTAGTGAACCGTGACAGAGTTGTCAAAGAATTCCTTGAGCTCGCCGTTGCTGCAAGCGGACTTCCGAAGGAGTGGTGCCATGTTGGTATCGAATACAGTCGGTGCGATGTCAGTTGAAGGGACATTTGGGAGGCTAAGCAGGTATGTAATCGACAAACCAGGGCCTGCAACGGCCCCATCAAGCCTTGTGTCGGCATCAATTATTTGAGGCGCGCTTCGAGTAACTTCGTTTGCGACAGCAAGCAATTGCGACTCCAGAGAGTTTCCGTGAGATGCGGTTTTAGTCTGGGGTGGTTGCACGGCATCAGATAGCCCCGAATTGGCGAACTGCGCAATAAAGGATGCGATCAAAATGGCCCACGCCCAGCGACTTGCGAACTGAACTCGCGCTTCTGTTTGCGCTAAGCGACGCGATGACCAAGCAATTGCGAAAGCTATTGCCGCAGCAATTGACATCCCGAACCCGAGACCAATGCCAGTGCTAACAGTATCTGACGCTACGATGTTTGGTGACTTGAGCATCACGAACACCAAGCCAAGAACTATTCCAACCAATGGCACAGCCGGAGGGAAGTTCTGGACCCACTTATATTCTTCCTTCATACATCAATCTTCTTTATCTGCGCGAATTAGTAGACTTCTTCATGCCTACAGTTGATTAGATGGAAAACCGTAAATAGTGTGATAGGCAGAATTCTGTATATCACTGCCGACGATTTTTCGTTCCGGCATAATAGTTCGATAGTTTATGAATAGGCAATCCCGGCAAGGTGGGATTAAAGACGAGTGGTGTCTAAGTGTCGCATCCGGCCATGCAGGCTGGATACTTCATTCAAACGGCAGATCCAATCACGCAATCATTGAGTCTGAGCTTCCCCCAATAAAACGGACGAATTAATGACCGGCATATTTCATTTGGAATTCTACAGGTGTCATGTAGTTTAAGAAAGCATGTCGGCGTAAACAGGTGTAGATTCACCTGGTGCGCGATCAATGCAACTCTTTCAGGCTTTGAAATTTATTTTTATCCTTAAGGTAAGGGTGGGCTGTTATAAAAGCGCGGTAGTGTATTCTTGTGCAAAACGCGGTGGTTATAACCGGGGTGGTGACAAAATCTTTTTCCAGTGTCCCTCTTACCACCTGTGACCATTGTGTATTTTCCGGGATATTATCGTAAGTAATGGCCGCAGCAGCAAACAAGATCTGTTGTTGCCAGGAGATACCGTCATTTTTCGACGCTGTCCAGTAAGGATTTATTTCAGGCAAAGCGGGTGAAGGTAGTGGTTTTTTATCGATAAGCGCCGTGTCGGGCAACGCATGCCAGTCGGACGGGTGAGAAAAAGAAACCGCCAACGCAATGACAGCTAATGGCAGAGTTATCGAGGTAAATATGCTCCGATAAATGAGTGTTGGTTTATGTCGCTGAACATATTTGTAAAATATAGCAAGCACGGCCAATCCGGCAAGTGCTACCACAATAAAATTCATAGCGGCAATGCTCAGCAGAAAGACCGGGTAGACTTGATTCAGGCCAAGAAAATGCGCGCCTGATTCACCCAGGCTTCCAAAGTAACCCGCCAAAACCATGATCGGAAAATAACTGATACGCCAGAGCAAAAATACGACAATAGCAAATAAAGCACGGGGCCAGACAATATTCATTTGCTTAAAGACAAAATACGTTGCCAGGCATAACCCGATGATCCCGGACAAGTGAAAGGAGACAAATAAAATACGTTGATCCAGTGTGTCTAAGTGATCAATTATAAGTCCTAAGCAAATTATAATAGTGAGGCTGCCATACACCAGCCACTGGCCACGGCGGTTTTTAGAAGACCAATTCATAATTTCTTATCCCGGCTTTATCGATACGTTGTGCCAATATGGGTAAATGGCAGGTAGGTACTTGAGGAAAGAGATGATGTTCAAAATGAAAAAACATATTGTAGAATAACAGGTTCTTCAGTTTTCCACGCAGCGTCCGGGCGGGAAAATCGGGTGAATTGCAGCCGCGATGCACGCTCCAAACCGCAAAAAATGCCGATAAACAATGTCCGGTGATCATCAAAGTAACATGCCATTTTAAAGCAAAAATATCAAAAACAAAAAACACTCCAAAAATAACCGCCGCATTTAATCCCAATTCCGCATAAATCCACAGCAGATTTTTTCGCTGTGCGTGTGTGCAGGCGCAATGATGTATCAGTAGTGGGAAAAATGGGCTTTTCAATATCACTTCCCCAAAACCCTGCTTGGCGACCCTGCCCTCAATGTCTTTGTCCGACAAGTAATGGGCATGATGTCGCATGTGGGTGTATTGAATCGCGTGCAGTGAACCCAGCATCAACCCGCTTTGCAGCAACATGATGATGTCGGTCACGTGTTTGGGTAGTCCCAACGCATAATGAAAAGCATTATGGCTCAATCGTAACGAGGTCAGGAAAAAATAAAAAGAGCAAAACAGCGCCATCAGATAGTAGCCGTGATAATAAGCAGCGAGAGAAATAATCAACCAGGGTATAGGGAGTAATAACTCTTTAACGATCTCCCAGGATTTATATTTTACGAGGTCATCCCATTTAACGTTGTGATGTATTATTTGCATTATTTATATATACCGTTTTGACTTGCGCTGCATGCGCCATACTGCAAATTTTTTGTAGCCATTATTTAATAAGCGTACAACAAAGGGAAACCGTCGCAAGACGGAGGAGACTAAACGATAAAATGGTAACCGTGACCAGAGGACAAAAAACCCTGCAACACCAACATGGCATTGCCCATCGGAACTAAACACATGTAATTCAGACATCGCCTTGCTGTAGTCTATATTGTGATTTTCCAATATGGTTTTATTACAGGTGATGTCTACCCAGCGTATCGTATTTTTCTTATCCAGTATTTTATACCACTTTATTTCGGTACGGCAATAAGGGCATGCGCCGTCGTAAAATACGGTTAGGTCTTTTTTCTCGGCTGTAACCAAAGCGGCAGTAGGCGAGATCGCGCCGCTCTTTACTTCAGGCGCAGTCATCGGTACGACTCTTTCAGATCAATGCAGATCAATGGGGTTGGACTCGTTGATTTCATCGCAGCGTTAACACCGTCTTTTAAATTATAGAAACATTCTTGAAATTCTTGATCTGGGAATTTTTTAACGTGCATGATATCCTCTCTAGTGATTGAACTCTAACGCGAAGTCGAGGGGCTCGCCGCTTTTGGCGCGTCCCTCTCGAACGCTGGGTTGGGCGCTTTTATCTTGCGTTTTTCAAAAGAGAAATCACTGTCCGCCGATCTTCTGGGAGTTTGCTTTCTCTGTCTAATTTGAGTGCGAGCTCAAGCGGAGTGAGCCCAAATTTCTTATCTTTAAGGTGGGGACTGGCTCCGTTGCGTAACAACATTTCTATCTCATCTGCGGCATTGCCTACGACAGCTCCATGCAATGGCGAAAGTTGATGCATGTCGATACGATTAACATCAAGCCCTTTTCTAATTAAAAATTTCAATACCTGTTCGCGCTCAGCCGCCGACGATTCTCCTTGAACGGCAAAAGACGCGCCAACGTGTTGGTGCAGAGAATCAATGTCATCTTGTGAACCTCGAAAGGTGAATAAATATCCCCGGCACATCTCTCTCGAAAACGGTATTTTGAAACCTCCTAGGTCTGCACATATCAGCAATGCTTCGATCCTTTGATTTGTAATCGCATAAACAAACAAACCTAGGTAAGCAATTACCGTCAAACCGACGATGCCTATCAGCGTTTTTTTTATCATTCTAGCCCCTGATTCTGTAGTGGCGATTGATCTTTGGCGGAACAAGAAGTTTTTCATGACACCCAACGTTTTACGTAACTGGCTGCTAAGAGCGGTGGAATATTTCGGCGCAGTTTTTGGCCGTCCGAGTTGACGCGATTGTTGAGCGGCATTCTCAGTAACGTTCCCATGACTCAACATCACCCTTACACACGGTAAAAATAATGTGTGACTCTGGTACTTCCACGTTGTGCCACTTTCGATACAACGTAGGGTTGCGCACCTTCAGCTTTGCTAGCAGATGCGCCCACTCGTATAACATTTGACCTGTGGTAACGATAAGCGACACCGCCTTGCGGGCTGGCTTGATTTTACTCTTGTCAAAGGAATAACCCCGCGCCGTGGCCTCCGTATGAATGCCCTTCAGATAGTGCGAAATGGCTGCAAGGGTTGCCGAATGATTCTTGAAACGTTCCAGCTGGGGATGGTTGCGATAGCCACGCGTTTCTCCACGCAGGACTGCCTGTGCCAGGAGAGTCTCCCGCCACAGCGCTACCAAACCTTGGGAATCAAGATACTTAGGATGTAACGACCAAAGACGCATGTTTATGGCGCCCCACGAGGTTGTAGAAAAACTACTAAAAAACATTTTAACAACGAAATGGGTGAGGAGCGAAACCCTTCCCAACACCGCGATCGTTGATCTTGGTGCATTCTGTGAAACCAATTTTCTTCGGTATGTAATCGAAATATTTTCATTTGGGTTTTTGTACGGCCTCAACGTTAGACATCAGCGGCGTGTGGAAGCAAGTGAAGCTTGCTGTAATACGTCTGCTCGATGGAAGGGTTATGCGTCGGCACTACTGAGGACTTTGCCAAGGGTGTGCGCACGTAATGTGTACCCAAGCTCTTCATACATTCGCAGTGCGGTTTGGTTGAATGCCCAAACGACCAGGCGAACTTCGATTGCCTTTTGTGCCATTGCCCATGCCTCGGCTTCTTGCATGAGAGCGCGGCCGACACCTTTACCTTGTGCCCAAGTGGCGACACAAACTGAATTGACTCGCGCAAACCTGATCGGCTGAAACAACGAGTGCGTTTCGGTATCGATAGCGAGTGCGACAAATCCAGCAATACTTCCATCAAGCTCAGCCACTAACGTAGCGCGACCATTGCCGGTGATGCTCTCTTGCCAATGGGCGTTATCTCGTCCTGCACCAGAAGCAGGTGCGAACACGGACGGCCACGCTTCATGGTGAAGCGCCGCAAGGTGCTTCGCCAACTCGCTTACTATCGAAAGATCAGCAGGTGTTGCGGGGCGTACGATCGGACTAATGTTCATAATGCAAAGCTCGCTGGCGCGCCGTTGTTGCGCGTGTCCGGTGGAATGGGTTGGACCTTTAAGCCGAAAAGTTTACGCAATTCAGGCAGTTCGCCTTGTATTTGCTTCCATTCAACAAGACCTGAGCTGTTACATAGGCCCGTTACAAAATAATCCTTCGATTTCTCAAGGAACAGGAGATAGTGTTCTCCGGCCTTTAGATTAATGGATGAATGAAAGACCGAGCAATTGGAATCTCCGGTTTTGACGGTAAACCCGGATGTTATATTTCCTTTGAAAAGCTCCGCTGATTGCAGCTCTACAAATTCCGAAGTTTTTTGCCCCATTACCGTTGCTAACAAAACGACATCTGCTTTTTCGACTCGAACAGAGAGAGGACTCCACACGCAGTCGCAAGCCATGCCGGTTAGAGGCAGTGCGAGCAATCCCGTTAGTACACAACTGAGAAAATATCGGCTTTTCATTTTGCTGCCTCTCAGCCACCGTAGTAACCCGCAAGGGGGAAAGGGAACCTATAAAGTATTGCCAGCGGAAAAATGCCTCCCAAGGCGCTTATGACTCCATACAGTATTGATCTCATCACTGAGCCTCAACTTTTTTTGCTCAACGTAAAATGGAGGGGTGTGCGCTTTTGGCGCGTCCCTCTCGAACGCCATGTTGGGCGCCATTGGTTGCTCAACCCGCGACACGAGTTTCATTTGTGTTCAAGTGCGGCAGACTGAGCAGCAACTTTGAGTATGAGCAGCGCCGCAAGCAATGCGGACTTGATATCGGGGTGCTGAACGATATCGTCTTCACTTAAACCGGAGCCGAGCAAGGGAATTGTAATGCATGCGCCATCAACAATGCTCGCTGACATGGTAGACACCGTTTCGCGCAATGCCGCCTGTGCGTGGGTTGCACGTGAAGACGTATTCAGCAACGCAACCGGTTTGTT
>JANOOU010000309.1:0-2452 GCA_031421475.1 Gammaproteobacteria bacterium
GACCGTAAATGGCTTGACTATGTAAACATGCAGTGTATATGTTGCCGTCCGTCAATGGAAGGAGAGATATTTTGTGTATAGGACTTGACAGATTTTTACCCGATGACGAGATCGAGCGCTTAAAAAACAAAGGCGTCATTACTGCGGCGGGTGGAAGCGAAAGGCATTGTGTTCACGCCGCACGGTAAAGACCGCATTGGCTGTCCCCAATGCTTGTTGCGTTTTTGGTAACGCGGGAGCATGGGGTATATGAGGCGTGATGTGTTGGTATGGAATTTTTAGATAGTCGAGTAGGTGCGATTAGTGTAGCGTAATTGCACGCATGTGAAGGTTATTGGTATCGCATCTTGCTTTGCAAATTCTTTTTTCGCTGGCGGGCATTTTGCCCGCTCTGACATGTTATTTGAACTCCGCCCAGATCGGGCAATGGTCGGAGGGTTTATCCATGCTGCGTATGTCGTAATCAATCCCAGTATCAACAAGATTGCAAGCCAATGCACGACTCGCCATAATTAAATCAATGCGCAAGCCACGTTGCGGATTATTTTCAAAACCGCGGCTGCGGTAATCAAACCAGCTATAGCGATTATCTGCATCGGGCTGATGGTGGCGGAAGGTGTCGGTTAATCCCCAGCCGGTTATTTTTTGTAACCATTCGCGTTCTTCGGGCAAGAAAC
This sequence comes from Gammaproteobacteria bacterium, assembly GCA_031421475.1. Lineage (GTDB taxonomy): Bacteria > Pseudomonadota > Gammaproteobacteria > SZUA-229 > SZUA-229 > JACPVK01. Next base: position 678 of record JANOOU010000309.1, read on the forward strand.
TGCATTTACCGGTTTGTAACCAGCGACGGGCATTGTCAGCCCCTATGCCTATGTCCAGATCCACCGGTGCAACATTCATATCGCCCATTAAGATGATGGCATCCTGCGGTGAATAATTTTGTTGTAAATGCTGTAACAGATCTGCATAAAATTTCTTTTTGGCAGGGAATTTTATGTCGTTATCCCGGCTTTCGCCTTGTGGAAAATAGCCGTTCATGACCACCAGTTTTTTGCCATTGTGTTGAAATTCGGCCTGAATAAAACGGCGCTGTGTCTCGGCGTTATCACCGGCAAATCCTTTTTGGGTAGTGATGGGGGTGAGTTTGTAGAGCAGGGCCACGCCGTAGTGGGTTTTTTGGCCGTGATATACGGCTTCGTAACCTAACGCACGTATCATCTCGATCGGAAACATCTCATCGATGACTTTGGTTTCCTGAATGCCGATAATATCCGGCTGATGCTTGGCTATCAGTGCCTGCAATTGATGTTCGCGAATGCGAATGCTGTTGGTATTAAAGGAGATTATTTTCATGGCGGAAAGTGTAAAGTAGCGAGCGGCAGGGGTAAAGTTTAAATCACAATTGATTTCGCTGGAGTGCAATATGATTCATGTCACAGCCATACCGGCGTTATCGGATAACTACATCTGGATGTTGCAGCGCACAGGATCAAATGCCGTGGTGTTGGTTGATCCAGGTGACAAGGGCCGGATTCTGGCTTATTTGCAACAAAAACAATTAGTGCCGGTGGCCGTTCTAATAACACATCAGCATTATGATCATACAGGTGGTGTCGCGGCACTGGCGGGCAAACATCCCGGTTTAAGAATAATTGCTCCTGATAGATTGCCATCCCAGTCACCGCTGTCAATTGATCTGCCGATAACGGAGTATGTTACAGAACGCGTGGCCGATGGTGATGAGGTCGACATTGCCGAACTCGATATTCGTTTTAATGTGCTGGGTATACCCGGGCATACACTGGATCATCTGGCCTATTATGGTCATGAAATGGTGTTTTGTGGCGATACAATATTCGGATGTGGCTGTGGACGGTTATTTAGCGGCAGTGCAGAGCAAATGGTGGCATCGATGAAAAAACTGTCCAGCCTGCCATCTGCTACCCTGGTTTATTGCGCACACGAATACACGCTCGACAACATTGGTTTTGCACGTTGGGTGGAGCCAGACAATGCTGATGTATTGCAACGCGATGACGATGATATGGCAAAGCAGGAAAAAGGGTTTCCCACCGTACCATTCACGCTCGATCTGGAATTAAAAACCAATCCGTTTTTGCGTTACCGTGTACCGGCAGTTAAACAGGCGGCGGAAAAATTTGCGGGGAAGAAATTAAACACCGACGCCGACGTGTTTGCAGCCATACGCCGCTGGAAAGACACGGAATATGATTGAGTTGTAGGAGCTGGCGGACAGGCTGTTAATCCATTGTTCAATCAGAGTTGCTCCGTTTGTATCAACCAGATTGCTGCCCAGGGGCGGCATTTGATCAGCTGCTACGCAGTTGGCGACGCCAGTGCGGCAACTTAACCTGCGAAACAGTGTTGACGCATTGGCACTTCTAAACTTCTACACCTGATTCCTGTTTTTGCACCATCCGGGTGCTCTCTCTTCACTTTCTGCTCGCCGCTAAATCCCTTGCTGTTAATTTTGTAAGCATTACGTCCACTTTGCGCCTTATCGCGCAGCAAAAATCACTTGGCCTTCTTCGTGCATAGAGATGGGGCATCCGGCCCGATCATAGATCAGGCCCGT